>NZ_JAUVEY010000144.1:0-5393 GCF_030594565.1 Methanococcoides sp. | reverse complement strand
GGTGCTCCCGGGATATGGTCTGCATCAAGGTCAAATATAAGGTCTGCAGCCAGCCACTGCTTTTCTTTCATGGTCGGAGCGTTCGGATACGTATAATATGCAACGGAATAATATACATGAGCAGGTGCCATTCCGGCAAGGTAATCCTCAACCTCGCCGGCAGAACCAAATGCCTTATGCCTCCTCATCACAGTTTCAGGCATATCATCAAAAGAAATAACTCCCCATTCCCGTTCTGGTAGTCTTGCAGGCAGATGAATTTCAGCAGTCCTGTAATATTCCTGGAATTTCGATTTGAGATAATGTTTGGTTTTGAGGTCCATGTATCATTTTCCAATAATTCGGTAATTGTTGGTTTTAACCAATTGATGTACTAATACTATTTCTTTATTGCTTAATCTGGTTGTTCTCTGATAATTTCAGATGATCCCGGATGGATAAACCTTAAGTCCGGTCGGAAGGTATAAGCACCTATGAAACAGGAGATGACGAGTGCAGATGTAGCTGCTCTTGTATCTGAACTTGGCGATGGGGAAGGTTCCCTTATCGATTCCAAGATCGGGAAGATATATCAGCCGGCACCGGATGAGATCAGGATAAATCTCTTTATATTTGGGAAAGGTCGGGACAACCTGGTGATAGAGGCAGGCAAAAGGGCACACATGAGCAATTATGTGCGTGAAAGCCCTAAAACCCCGCAGGCTTTTCCAATGCTACTTAGAAAACATATCCTCGGCGGAAGGATAACTTCTATCAAGCAATATGATTTTGACAGAATAATCGAGATGGGTGTAATACGTGGAGGTATTGAGACCATCCTCGTCTGCGAACTGTTCTCACGTGGTAACATTGTCCTTTTGAACAGTGACCGAAAGATTATCCTGCCTATGAAACCCGTTACCTTCAAGGGAAGACGTGTTCGCAGTGGTGAGATATATGAATATCCTGAAGCGCAACTAAGTCCTCTTTATGTCGATGCTAATGTAATGTCCGAGCGTTTCCTTTCTTCTGATTCAAATGTTGTCAGGACCATCGCTACCAGTTATAATCTCGGTGGGGTTCTTGCAGAAGAAGTATGTTTAAGGGCAGGTGTGGACAAGAACACTTCCGCAAAAGATGCAAGTCATGAAGAAGTGGCTGCACTCAGCAAAGCTGTTACAGACGTTTTTGCTCCGATAGTCGATCATGAACTAAAGCCCTGTATCATAAAAAAGACTGTGAAAGATGAGTTGCAGGCAGTGGATGTGCTCCCTCTGGAGCTTATGCAATATTCCGATGCTGAAAAGGAATTCTACCCTTCTTTCAATAAGGCTCTCGATGAGTACTTTGGAAAAAAGGCATCTGAAGAGGTCATCGAACAGGTAGTTTCTAAGAAGAAGGAAAAGGAGGATGTATTTGAGAGACGTCTGAGGAAACAGCAGGAAGCCATACTGAAATTTGAAAAGGATTCTACTAAATACACACTGATCGCCGAAAGCATCTATGGAAATTATCAGACAGTAGAAGAGGTTCTCTCTGTTCTCGAAGCTGCCAGGGATAAGGGCTATTCCTGGAAGGACATCTGGGATACTCTTAAGAAAGCAAAAGATACTCTTCCTGCAGCGAAGTCCATAGTAAGTATCGATTCAGCTGAAGGGAACGTGGTTATCGATCTCGATGTTGTAAATGCGAATATCAATATTCGCAAGACCATTCCTCAAAATGCTCAGATGTATTATAATAAGGCCAAGAAGATCAGCAAAAAGCGAGACGGGGCCTTGATAGCTATCGAAGATACGAAAAGAGCAATGCAAAAGCGGGAACAGAAAGTTTCTAAAAGGCGAAAGGCCGTCTTCAAGAAGCACTGGTATGACCGGTTCAGATGGTTCTTCTCATCCGATGGTTTCCTTGTTATCGGTGGAAGGGATTCTGATACGAACGAGGAGATCGTGAAGAAGTATATGGAAAAACGCGATATTGTTTTCCATACTCAGGTTCCCGGAGCTCCGATAACTGTAATTAAGACCGAAGGTAAGGATATTCCTGAAACTACTCTCGAAGAAGCGGCAAGGTTTGTCGTATCTTATTCAAGTGTCTGGAAATCCGGGCAGTTCAGTGGGGATTGTTACTGGATAAAGCCTGAACAGGTATCAAAGACACCTGAATCCGGCGAGTATCTTAAAAAAGGTTCTTTCGTCATTCGGGGTGAACGTAATTATTACAAGGATGTCCCTGTTGGTGTTGCCATAGGTCTTGACCTGGGTGCAGAGACGCGTGTTATCGGTGGACCTTTGTCTGCGATACAGAGCAATGGGAAGTATGTGATAGAGGTCATGCCCGGCAAGTTCAATCAGAACGATATTTCCAAGAAGTTATATCGTATGTATGTCGATGAGCTGAAAGACCCTTCCTTTGTCAAACAGATCGCATCACCTGACAGAATTGCAAGAATGCTTCCTCCGGGTGAATCGGATATCAGGAAATAACGGTTTTCCGTTATGGATATATGGTCTGGAAACAATATTGGGTATTATCATGAGGGTAACAAAAAGAGACCTGAAACACAACAGGGAAGGGGAGATATCCCTGACCCCGGAAACGCTTGATGATCTGTGGCACCTGAAATATATCATCGAGAAGGGTGACCTGGTTTTTTCTCTCACTAAAAGGAAAGCGGATACTGCGGCCGATAAGCTCAGGCCCGAAAAGGCCGAGAAGAAGACCGTACGCCTCGGCGTGAGGGTCGAGGATGTTGAGTTCCATAAATTCTCTAACCGTCTACGGGTCCATGGTCTTATTGAACATGGAATGGATGCGGGTTTTTATCATACGTTGAACATTGAAGATGGTACGAACCTTTCCATCACAAAATACTGGAAAAAGGATCAGTTAGAACGTGTTAATGAAGCGGAAGCATCTTCCAAAAGACCCAAGGTCATTCTCGTGGCAATCGAAGAAGGGGATGCGGACATTGGTTTTGTACGTCATTATGGAATTGAGATATACTCTCATATAACTCAGTCTTCCGGTAAAGGGGAAGGTACGCTTCGAGAAGTGTTCTTCAGTACTATTCTCGACCAGTTGACCCATGCAATGAGTGGAACTGAGTCGGTGGTAGTTTCAGGTCCTGGTTTTACTAAAGATGATTTCATGAAGTATGCATCGTCTAAGAACTCGGATCTTGTAGCAGGTATCCTTGTTGAGGATACTTCTTCCATAGGCATGTCCGGCTTCCAGGAAGTTCTTCGAAGGGGTGCTGTCGACCGTATCATGGAAGAGTCAAGGATCGCAAGGGAATCCTCTCTCATGGACAGCCTCTTAAAAGAGATAGCACTTGATGGCAAGGTTGCCTATGGTATGGATGAAGTGAAGCAGGCAATCGATTTCGGTGCTGTGGAAACCCTTCTGGTTGCGGATGAGATGCTTCGTCTTGAGAGGGAATCCGGCAACATTGACGGACTTATACAGAACGTTGAACGTTCACAGGGGAAAATGGTCGTTTTCAGTACAGAATTCGAACCCGGTCAAAGATTACATTCACTTGGTGGAATTGCAGCGATCTTGCGATTTAAGATATGAGAGTTTCGCAAGCATTGCACATTCATTTTTGTAAGGACGGTCTTTCGATATAATCAAGGCATAGCAGTTCCTTTCCGTCCATATATATGCGTACGGTTCCGCCGGATTCTGATATCGTTACTGCTATGGCGAAGGTGTCTCTTGTAATGGCTGCAGCTGAGACATGTCGTCCTCCCAATCCTTGTTCTATGTCTATATCTTTAGCATCGACATCGAGGTATCTGCCGGCAGCCTGAACGATACCCTCTTCTGAAATGACGAACACACCATCAAGAAGTGCGAACTCCTTTACCGATTCCCAGTTCTTCTTATCCAGCAGGTTGCGATGTTCATCCTTGTGTCCTGCGTAAGGGTTGAGTATCATCTGGTGGGAACGCTGCAATACTTCTTCGGTATCTCCCAAAATGAATGCCGTTCCTATCTTATGGCCCTCTCTTCCAGAGGCTGCAATGTCAAATGCAATTGCCAAAGCTACACGCATGACCTCGGGATCTACCCTTTCTTCACATTCCTGAATGGTTCTAATGAGCGGGCTTTGTGATACTTCGTGGGTTACAATGGCACCTGACTCTCTGGTCTGTATGAGGCCTACGATAGTTCCCGTTCGAAGTTCACCTATGATATGTTCGATGGCAGCAGCCTGTTCGATGTGTTGTGTATTGCCGGTGGCCTCTCTTGCCATTGGTTCAAGAATGCTCTTCAGTCGTTTTTCGTCTTCCAGACTGTCGGATATGAGGTTGTCGATGATACTCTTTTGGCGGCGTGGTACATAATATATGGGGATATTGGTCTCAATGCCCGCAAGATCAAAATCTCCGGATACTATTATAGCAGGAGAGCAGAGTTCTTCTGCGATCTTGATCGCATGTTTTGCTAAAATTCCTGTTGTATCTATAGTACCCATATCATCCCTCTAAATTACGAAATCATTGTGTGTTATTTATTATGTACATTCCTGATATATATATATATATTATAGTCAAAACAATTCCTTAAATTAGTTTGACAGTAATATTTAACAGGCATATGTGTTTTATTCTTATTATGTCAAGACTATTTATTGCGGTGGACCTTCCGTCTTCTGTACGTGGGGAACTTATTGATGTCCTTTCTTCATTTGAGGGTTTTAAGCTAAAGCTTGTTTCTCCTGAACTTATACATATTACGCTGAAGTTCCTTGGTGAGATTTCAGATGATATGGTGCCGGATATTGCATCTTCATTGGATGGTATTGAATGCATGCCATTTAATGCGAATATCAAAGGAGTTGGCGTTTTCCCCAACTTCCGCTCTCCAAGGGTCGTCTGGCTTGGGGCTGAAGGGAATTTCAAGCAACTCCATGAGGATGTGGAAGCCAGTCTTTCAAGGCTCGATTTCGACAAAGATAAAAGGGAATTCACTGCCCATGCAACTCTGGGACGTATCAAGTTCATGCCTAAAGAACAGATGGAAGGGTTCTTAGCTGTACTTGATAAGCTTAAAGAGGTGGACCTTGGGGAAATAAGGGTCGATAAAGTATTTTTGAAGAAAAGTACTCTTACTCCTTATGGTCCTGTTTATGAGACAATGCATGAGGTCTTGTTAGGACGAAAATGAGCTATATAAAAAAAGAAGGAAGGTGTGGTATTTCATACCCCTTCACTGATGTCAGATCTCTGTATTTTCGTATGTTGTGAATCCACTGGACCGAAGTGTCCTTTTATCTGATGTGATGATCAGGCATTCGATATCTTCAAGGCTCTCGATAAGCTCCAAACCTTCCTTTTCACCGAGTACGAACACTGTGGTTGCAAGTGCATCTGCATCCATTGTGGTCTCTGCGATAACTGTTGCAC
>NZ_JAUVEY010000023.1:0-18534 GCF_030594565.1 Methanococcoides sp. | reverse complement strand
CATTTCATAATCTTTTCAAATTGGATTAGTGTCCGAATATCGAGGATTTCTACAGAACCCATATATTAAAAAAGCTTATCCAATTTTCCATAATAAAGGAAAACAGGCACTTGATCAATTCAACGTAACTCCCTTTATGCAACAAAATCCTGAGTTTCTTCCTGAGTTTCTTGGAAATCTGATGAGTGCCTACTATGGAGGAAGGTGTGAATGCAGAAGACCCGCTGAACGAGATGTTATTGTTTGAAAAAGGCAATGCTTTGAGTAGACTGAAACGTGATGATGAAGCAATAGAATGCCATGATAGAATTCCAGAAATTAGTCCATATGCTGACGAAGTCCGATTAATGAAGGACAAACTTCTCAAAGGAACAGGTAACTCAATCCTCAAGTGGAAAGAAAGTACCTTCCCCTGTCAAACCTAATGGGAAGGTACACCTATCTAACCATAATGGATTGGATAATTCAGGAATAGTTAGAAGCGATAAACACTCGTCAAAACGCTTTCTAGCATAGGAGATTACTTGCTCATCAAGGTTTGTACAGCCTATGATGTTTTTCTAATCTACCATTTTAATCATCTCCAATTGGATCTGATTTGCCGTTTGGGATGTTCTTTTTTGACTTAGCATCCTCATATATCGGATGCTGTCTTGAAGTGCATTTTTGCAACTTCGTGTAACCTATCCCTGCCATACTTTTCAATAAACTTTGCACCAACCTTCTTAACCTTATCCGATGCACCCTTTGGGAATGTTACGATATACTTCTCGTTCATTTCCTGTATAGCCTCAAGGAAAGCCACACGTGCAAGGATTGATGCTGCAGCCACTGCAATTGATTGTTCTTCTGCTCTGGGTATCTGAACAGGCTTCACATCGATGTTCCATTGGCGAAGTTCATCCTCGACCATGCTGTCGTAATATGAAAATTTGTCAATTATGATGCTATCGCCCTGCTGGTACAGGTCTCTGATTGCACTTACATGGTTTACGGTAAGCATAATGTTCAGGTTCTGAACATTTTCATAGCATTTATTGTATGTAACTGGTTCAAGGATCTTCACTGAGAACATATCAGCTGAAATTGAGCTCTTTATCTGCTTTGCAATAGATATATTCTGATAATCAGTCAACTGTTTGCAATCCCTGACACCGAACCCCTCAAGAATTGATTCAATTTTTGGAGTGGTCTTGACTGCAGCTACCACAAGAGGACCAAAGAAATCACCCTTACCTGATTCATCAGAGCCAATTACACTATGTCCATTTGTAACAGGCAAATCTATAGATGATGTTAACTTTTCTTCGGGAATTGAAATGTTCTTATTATTAAGTGAAGGTACTACACCTTCTATGAGTGCAATACGTATTTCTTCTGCTTCAGGTGATGTGCCTAACTGGGATAGGTCAACTTTAATTCCCTTCTTTCCGTCGTATATTCTTATTACGCGAGAAAACTGGTTCTTTGATACGCTGAACTGAATACCGAAATTGATTTCCTTTGGTGTATCCACGTTAAACCCTGGAATAAGGATTGATCTTATCTCATTGTACTTGTCAGTTATTTTCATCTTATTTCACCTTATTATTATTTCTTGATTCTAAGTCTGGTATTTTCGTTCGGCTCTTATTCCTTGTTCCCGTATATATCAAATGGATACATATCCTTGTTTACAAATTGGTTATTATGTGACAAAAACGTGATACATATGGTTAGTTGTAATATGATAAAATATTAAAAAAGAATAGCGTAAAAAGGTTATTTGTCAACCTTTTCCTCACATGAGCCTTGAGAGTAAACGGCTTATCGCTCTTTGCATTTTGCTTCATGTAACGAAGAGTGCCTTTAGAGAACCCATCTTCTTCCATATTCACCTCTTGGGATTTCTACAGAATCAGAAAATAAGAATATCAGAACTTGAAATAAGCCATTATCTCCCAAAGGTTTTGCATATGTATATATAATTGTTTTAGATATTACACATATAACTTTTACAAGGTGATATCCATCATAGAACTAATCAAAGCTTTTTTTCTAGGAATTACAGTGGCAATATCTGCTGCTCTCATCCCTGGGCCTATGATGTTTGCAACGATTGGCATATCCCTTAAGAAAGGTTGTAGAGCAGGACAATCAGTATTCATTGGGCATGCCCTGGTCGAATTGACCATATTTCTGCTCATATTAGTAGGAGTTTCATCCTCCATCAGTGAAACCATGATGTTATATCTGACCATAATAGGTGGCTTGATGATGGTGCTTTTGGGGTTGATGCTAATAAAAAGTGCAAAAGAAGTTTCTACAATGGATATTTTGGTATCAGAAAGTAGATTGAACTTCTCTTTTAATCCAATATATGCCGGGGTTTTAACTTCTGCGTTGAACCCTTATTTTGTTATCTGGTGGCTAGCAGTAGGTACCGCGATTATCCTGCATGAATATATGATAAGTATCTTTGCAGTGGTTGCGTTTATTGTTGGTCACTGGATAGCAGACTTCGGGTTCCTTGTAGCGATCTCATCCTCCTCTTCAAAGGGAAAGGAACTGATCTCACAGCATACATACAAAAGGATGTTATACTTCTGCGGAGGATTACTGATGGTCTTTGGACTATGGTTTCTAATAAATTACAATGATTTTTCTGCGATGATTTGAATAGGTGAGCACTATTGCCTAAGAAAGAATGAAACAAAAATGATAGTATGAGGTATCACAGGTGGGAAACAAGAATATTTTTTGGATCTTTGGCATCCTCCAAAGTATTATATTGGGAACAATAATTTTCCTGATATTCAGATCATTGAATATTATCAGTGAAGTCGAAGTGATTGGATTAGATACTCAAATTGTGTTGAGCACTTTGTTTCCGCTATTTTTGTTGATTGTGGAATACTTGATATATTCAAAGGATTAACGCATGATATGCACCGACTTGCTATGCGGGGATAGAGGTAACGTCTAAAAATACCACTCTTCTAGAAAAAGTTCATCTTCCTAGCTAAGGAGGATTTCTTTATATATTTAAGAATAAGTCGCATTCTCAATGCGTTTTTCGACAGCATTGAGCCTTATGTCAAAGTAATATAGAAAAGTTTATTTCATTTCCCCTGAACTTATCAAGCAGGTGAGAGATTCATAGTATAATTAGAAAGCCTCGGGCGTGATTTGAACACGCGACCTCGTCCTTACCAAGGACGCGCTATACCCCTAAGCCACCGAGGCATCATTATTAATGGGTACAACTCCCTGATACACAGAATCAAATATGAAGCTTTCGGTTGGGTTTATAAATCCCAGCGTTCATCCACTGGAAACCTCTCATTTATCCACATCATGGTACTGTTGTCATGTACTATGTGATAGGAGCGTGAAAGTACTCTGTTGATATCGAAAAGTGGGTCATTTTCGGCAATATTGATATTATCGAAATCCCTGCGGGTCTCAATGCCGCTGTTCCTCAATATCTTGCCAATGGGGATATCTGCGCGCATCAGGTCCTGGCGTATATTTTCGGGCATCCTCTCGATGGGAGATAGGGACAACGCCCTCACAAAAGGAGTGTCACCTGCTAAAAGGGTGACCAGACGATAGTTCACGTCTGACCCTTCAGGGACCTTCAACAGAGAAGACATCTCAGCATCCGCTTTAACGATATGTTGTGCTTCAGTGACCACTGAAACGTCCTTACAGGTCATGATCTCCAAAAGGAAGGTCACAGAACCATCTGTACCGGCACATACCCTCAGGCATGTAGGGATATCAAATGCCTTGAGATCCCTTAAGAATTCCGAATTAACGAATGTCACTACTGATCAATATCCGAACTTTTTTTAATATCATCACTTTGAAACTGCTTTCTTTGCTTGGTTACGGCGTTCCTTAGCAGTATATCCTGTCGCGAGCAAAAGGAAATCCCGGAAACGTTTGTTCGTATCAAGGATAAGCTCATCGTCAACAGAAGAAACATCCATGTCCGTATCCACTACAAGTTTTTTGCCATCCATATAAACAGATAACTCCTTGATAACACCATATGAAACAGAGAGCTTATCGCCATCTCTCTTGATGTCAACTGGGAAACATTTGCCTACTTCTTCATAGATCCGTTCGATGTCCGGAGAAAAACCACGTTTTAACTTATATTCCTGCATTGCAATCCCTTTCGTAAATACATTGAACACGAATAAATATTCCGGTGAAAATCAGCCTAATTTCTTCAAAGTCACCCAAAAAGCACAACCTTTTCCATCAGGACGGTCATCGACACCCACCTGACCCTTATGAAGTTCAGCTACCCTCTTAATAATTGCAAGCCCCAGACCCGCACCTTTGATATGATCAGAATTAAACCTTGTGAACCCCTCAAACAAAAAGGGTTTGTCAGCATCAAGAACTCCAATACCATTATCCCTGACCATCACTTTCCAATGATCACCAAGTTCCGCGACATCCAGCTCTACCTTGGAGCCTTACGGACTATACTTTATCGCATTGGAAAGATAGTTGACAAACACCGTATCAACCATCGGATTCGCATAAGCATGGCATTCCCCTTTAAAAACTAACGAGACATCTATCGACTTCTTGCGTGAATGAGGTCCAAGGTCCTCGATCACATTCTTCAAAATGGAAATAATATATATCATCTTAAAGTCAATATCTTCGATCGACTCCAGCTTTGCATATTTCGATGAAGATTCAATGAGATCGATCATCTTATTGTTGCTTTTGCGGATCAGCCGTACCGATCTTTCCATCACAGGATCATCTACTTTATTGGACAAGAACTCGGAATAACCCTTAATAATTCCAGCCGGTCATCAGATCATGACTTAAGATATCAACGAAAACATCCTTGGTATCATGCAGGCACTTCAACTCCTCATTGACGCGTGACAAATGTTCAATACGTTTTCTTTCGGAAAGATCTCTGGAAGTAATAAGGACTACTGGTTTTTCCTCATAATCAATAAGCCTGCAATTGAGTTCGACAGGAATACATTTTCCATCTCTTGTATTGCAGCAAGACTCTAAAAGAATAGAATGGACATTCTCGGAATTGTTCAGAACATTTATCGTTTCCATAATTAAGGCATCATCAAAAATTATAGAGTTATCCATACCAAGTAACTCGAAATACGAGTAGCCCAGCCCATCACATGCAACCTGATTTATCTCCCATATCTTACCATCAAGATCAAGGATGATCATGGGATCAGTTGCTTTTTCGAAAAAGGTCTTGAACTTGAATTCGGTCTTGCTCACATACATAGTAGCAGACAGAACAAGTCCGTTCAGTTTTTCAGAATTTGCTTGTATCGCTTCGATCGCACGTATTCGTTCTTCATTGACCTCACCATCAAGGAGAAGATCAGTATATTTTTTGATCGAAGCTGAAGGACTCAGAGGATAACACTCTGACCGCTCACAAAGGGATGTATCAAAAGAAATTGGCTCTTGCTTTTCAAAGAACGCTACAGGATCATTGTATTTAATCTGCCCTGTTATATCATAGAAATAACCAACCCAACCTTCATTATAAATATCAGAGTCAATAGGATATAATCGGTGTTCCAACCACCTGTGGACTGCACCTTTTTTTGGGGGTATGTGTAGAAATATCTTTTCACCTTTGCAAAGCTGACCGGTAACATTCGAATAACCGGAACTTACCCCGGATCCTGAGACCGAGGAAAGTATCTGGCATAGATCCATCCCAACAACAGGATCATTCTGCCCACATAGATCATGGATCAAGAAGTGATTTGCCCATTTTACCTTCAGATCACCATCTAGTACGACCACACCGACTTTCAGGTGATCCAAAACATCACTGGTCAATAAGCTGTAGATGCATTCTATATGTTTTAATGCATCGGATTCCACCTTTCGACCTCCCAAATTATAATTAAAGAATATTAGCAAACTGTTTACTTAAAATAAATAAATGCATCTTAATATTAAAACAGATCAATTTAACTTTAAGTGTCATCCGCGTGTACAAATTGTAGCATTTCATGTACATGCGTATATATCCCCTTCACGTCCATTGGACAAATATGATATTAATAACTACATATAACACCCCGTAGCACAACATAAATAAATAAGTTATTACATATTATTATACTGAGTAAGGTTATATGATCGTTTCATACCGTACCAACACCAATCACCACAACAATTTTTTCCGTCGTTCAAAACCTTGCTCATTTTTAATTCGATCTTTTAAATATTGAAATAAATTATTACCCATATTGAACTGATTTTGCACAGGTCTTCGGAAACTTGTGGCCAGAACCAGCCTTATTTTTCAAGGACCACTTTCCCATTTACACCCATCAGAATAACGCGAGGTACGACCAGAAGGGCCTTCTTTCCGATCTTTTCCATATCCACCCATCCAGGGACAGCACTGTCATAGTCTTGAAATGGAAGATCGAAATCGGGATTGCTCAGGAACTGATAGAACAGTACTTCAGAAGCACCCTCCATATATGGGAACAAAGAAGGTAAAGTAACAAGGTTCACATAACCTGGAATTACGCGCATCCATATACGCAACCACTTTTTGCGAGCGATCTCAAGGGAGGCTCTTAACAAGGTCACATATTTCTTAGTTCTCTCTTCAGACATGCCCGTCAGCTCCATAATAGCCTTCAAGTCATCAAGGGGTGCTTTCAATTATAGGACAAAACCATGCACGTAAGGCAATGCTCCTTCCAGAACCTCAGGTTTCATCCCATTTGATTTTAACAGAACCTCTTTTCCAGCATCATTAAGTGCCTTTATGAGAGGGATAAGCTCTTTTTGCAATGTCGGCTCAGCCCCACCAAGGTGAACGGTCTTAGAATGAGAATTTTTGGCAAGATCGACAACTTCCTCCACAGACATTTCTTTGAAAGGCTGATGAATGTGAACACAATAAGGACATTTCATATTACAACCAAAAAATTCCACACGCATCATTCCATTAGAATCAGATATATCGACCAAACGCATCCATACCCTCCAGTTACAACATTAACTACCTTGAATAGTAAGTTTTTCGACAAAGGATATTAACCTATGTAACTACCTCCCCCCAGCCTTTCAAATAGGCATCACAGCGATTACTATTTATGCAGAACATGACATCAATTCATTAAATCCAAGGTGACCATAATGCCAAAAAAACTAACAATTGAAGATCTCGAAAAAAGGAAAGAGAAGATAGAGATAGAGGAAGAACTTGGCGAAAAGCTCGAAGACCTTTATGACATCATAATGCCTCCGGGAACTCCATCTTACATAATGTATGATATGATCGAAGAGTTCGAACTGGAACCGGTCGAAAGGAAACTTACTGTCAACATCGTGGAATGTGACGAAAGGAACGTTATCGCCCTTAGAGGAAAACTCGAGGTTGTAAAGGAAGCAGAACAGTATTACTTCAAAGAGATGGAAGAATATATCAACTCAAACTGATCTAATAAAAGGAATGACCTGATGGCAGTGCCACAGAGTCATTCAACATCTTCTGCACTCAATTCAATTCCGGTTATAGTATCAGAGTTCAGGTCAAAGACAACTGCTTTTTGCTCACCCGAGTATATATCCACGAGACCGGAATCATTGATGCTTCCAACTACCGCTGCAGTAATACCGACCTCTTCAAAGATACGTATACATTCATCACAGTTCTCCGGTTTTGTGCTAATGACATAACCAGTAGCAGGGTATATCTTAAGCCATTGTTCAAGCTCAAGCTCGTCAGGGATCGGGATCATATCGAGGTCCACGGATGCACCTACCTTGCTTGTCTCACATAACATACCCAGAGTACCGATCGTACCGGGATTACTGATATCCTTTCCTGCGATCGCCAATTTCTTTTCAGCAATGGTCTGCATTACAAGGAAACGGTCACGAACTGTCTGAGCATCCTTGAAAGATGTGGTATCCCAGCTGTAAGGGGAATTTTTCCCGACCCGACCATCCATATCATAGGCAACTATTATCGAATCTCCGGGTTTTGCCATATCACTTCTGATAAGACAGTCCTTTTTGGCGACCCCGATTATCGCGACCCCGAGGGAATTGTAAGGAGTGTCAGGATGCATATGACCACCCACCATAGGAACGCCGAACTTCTTCACGCCATCCTTTATGCCCCGCATCATCTCTTTGCAGGCTTCAGTGTCACAAGAGGACATGACGTTCACCATTGCGACTGGCCTTCCACCCATTGCTGAAATGTCATTGACATTGACAACGACGGAAGTGTACCCGGTCCACCATTGGCTTTCCATTGCGATCTTGCCCCAGATAGCATCAGCAGCAAACAAGATCACTTCATCGCCACCAGTATCCAACACCGCAGCATCATCGCCAAAGTCAACGATGGTCTCGCCGTATTCACTACGGACATCCTCGAACATATTCACGATATCAGCAATGGGCTTTTTACGGGTCACACCTTCAAAATTCCGAAGGTTCGCAGCTAATTGTTCAATATCCAATAGGATCCACCCTTTAATGTCCTTAAAAAAGAATGAAAGATCATTTACTGTGATCTTTCTTTTCGATCGACTCCATCTTAATGACGTTCCTGCGCTCTTCGCTCATCTGTGAAAGGTCCTTACCGATAAGACCGTAAGCATCAGACCTGCATTGGCGACAGTGCCTCATCTGCTGCACGTAAGGTTCACAGAAATCCTGCATCTCTTTACGTACTTCATTGGTTGGAGGTTCCATGTCCGCGAACTTTGCCTGACATATGAGAGGCATGACGTTCATGATGAAAACACCCATTTCACGTATTTTCTTTGCAACCTCTATAATATGATCTTTATTGATCTCAGGGATCAGGACAGTGTTCACCTTTAATACCATCCCCGCCTCAACCGCTTTTTCTATTCCTTCAAGCTGGTTGGCAATGAGGATCTCTGCAGCTTCAACGCCTGTATAGGATTTGCCTTTGTAAGAGATATGGTCAACTATCTGTGCCTGAATTTCAGGATCGATGGCATTAAGAGTTACAGTAAGTGTACTTACCCCTACCCTTAGAAGCTCATCCATTTTTTCCGGCAGAGCAAGACCATTGGTACTAAGACAAAGAGTTACATTCGGGAACTCGTTCTTGATAAGTTCGAGGGTCTCAAAGGTCTCATCGTTAGCTAAAGGATCACCCGGACCTGCTACAGCTACCACCTTAATGAAAGGATGGTCTTTGAGAACCTGACGGGTCTTTTCAAGGGCTTCCTGTGGATTTAATACTTCACTTGTAACACCAGGGCGACTTTCGTTTACACAATCGAACTTACGGTCACAATAGTTGCACTGTATATTGCATTTTGGAGCAACAGCCAAATGTATTCGGCCAAATTTATGCTGCGCGTTCTTATCATAACAAGGATGTTCTGAGATCTTACGCAGAATCTCACGATCCAAACCATTTACATCATGGCATTCTTCAGTGATTTTATCAGTATCAGGCAAAATATGTCCTCCGGCAGTAATAAAGCATCTGAACTTAAATTAAGACCCTTAAAGATATAGATATAGGTTTTGGAATATATCACTCAAAACCGTTCAATTCGCACCATTTTCCATGACCTTCCCATACCTTCACAGACACTGGAAGCCCAAGCTGCTCAAAAAGCTGACCATGCATGTGTTCACAGATATTTTCGGCACTTGGGAAAGGAAGAACGTCATTCAAAAGCTTATGGTCATATGTTTTGAGGATTTCCTTTACGATCTTCTTGATAATGTAAAAATCCATGACCATTCCATTCTCTTGTTTTTCGCCTTCCAGAACGATCTCTATTTTATAAGTGTGACCGTGGACTATACCACAGGTCTCGTGTTCCGGCAAATAGTGTGCACTGTCAATGTATTCTATTATTCCAAGTCTCATTTTTGTCATTATAAGCAACCCCACATTTTGTGTGTCTGAGGAATTATTAATGTATCCACTGAATCAAGCAGGTCTTTTTGCAATTGAAGCAAAAATTCAATGCCTGATGAAAAATGTTTTTGTGTAACCGGTTGAAGCACAACACAGGAAACATAGTCGGATATAGCATCCACCATCCCGTATACATCATCCGGAACAGTATCCTTTGTGACCACCAGTTTACAGAAACATTCCCTGTCCTTTGTCTGTCTGAGTGTCCTGAAACATTCGATGGTCCGTTCGAGATGTGAAACAAGGTCCTTACCTTCGAACTCATCTATGAGCTTTATGTCCCCTGAAACGTAAGAGATCTTATCCTTGATCTTTTCCGCCATATGAGGCAATGTCATGTTCGATTCCAGATACAATGGATGAGGTATATCCATTTCAGAAATGAAATCCGCATGGAGAAGAGGTTCACCACCGGTCAGGGAAACTGAATGGATATTGCCATAATTACTAAGGAGTTCACTGACCTGAGAGGTCACAAGAGGATTAGGGATGTTCTCAAAGCTGTTCGAACCCGGTGTTCTTTCAAACATGCAGACACTCGGGTCTGCCGGCTGGGTATCACAATAAGAACAATTCAGATTGCATCCAATGAAACGCACGAACGCCTGTCTCACACCAACATGAGGACCTTCGCCCTGAACGGAACAGAATATCTCACTTATGGGAGCTTCCATTAGATCACATCCAAAGGCCGTGATTTTCGCAGGTCCTTTTCAATATCATCGATCTCAGCGACATAACGTTGGCCAATGTCGGCAAGTAAGCTTACTGCCCTGGCCTCATCGATCCCGACATATTTCAGATTTCCATAGAAGTCGTGGTAGACATTGATACCAAAATGGATCTTCTGGGATACTGCCGAAGTGCTGGCTATCGAGATCGTCAATTTTTTGCCATTTACAAAAAGATCATCACCTTGACGGGTAGTCACGACACCATTAGCAGAGAGAGATTCTGCAACAATTGAAGTAAAGAGTCGCTGTCTTGCGTATACCAATTTAAGGTCAGTGGAATCGAAGTGCTCTATTAAGAAATGCAGCATATCCGTAGAATAGATCGAATCGCCCATCCTTTTGTCCTCAAGGTCTATCATATGTTCTATCTTGACATCGCATCCTCCCCGGAAGGCAACGATGGAATCATACTGAACCCCTTTCAGGTTATACGCCCAGAGAGAAGATATCTGGCTGCCATCATAATGTACTTTTTCATCTAGAACGATACATTCCATTACAAACACCTTATCATTTTAAGTCAGCTCGTTTTTTAATAAGTGGATCTTCAAACTCGGAAGCCAGGAATGCACGCTTCCTTCTCATGCAACTTTCACATACACCACAAGGCTCTTCAGCCCCGTGGTAGCAACTCCAGCTCCATTCCAGAGGTGCACCCAATTCCATTGCTTTGCGCACTATTGATACCTTATCCATATCGATCAGTGGCGCGAGTACTTTTACACCGTTAGCGGTTGAATAGGAAAAACATTCATCCACTGCGTTCACGAACTCTTTGGAATTATCCGGAAATGTTTTTGCCTCTTCACCATTGAAGCCTGCAATGACATATTCACATCCATAACTTTCAGCAAAGCTTGCTGCAATATTAATGAAAACCCCATTTCTGTTGGGTACCCACACGTTCTTTGCAGAATCCGCAGTGATGTTAGAAGGATCATCTACAATGTCTTCGATCGACAGTTCAGGAACATCCAGGTCCTTGTTCACAAGAGATGTATTCGTGATGGAACCAAGCCATTTCAGCGGAATGATCCTATGCTCGATACCATAGTGTTCACAGACAGCTCTGGAATTTTCGATCTCCTTTTCAACGGAGCGTTGACCATAATCGAATGTCAGCGCCATTACAACTTCATGGTCCTGTAATGCAATTGCAAGAGCAGCTACTGAATCAAGACCACTGCTCAGTAATAGTATTGACTTCATGACAAAACTCCGAAATAATATAATATAATATATAGATATTACCTTAGTAATACCCCAGTATTATTTAAAGTTGCCGAGAACAAAAAATAGTAGGAAATCGATTCATGAAAACGTGGCCAATAGACATTTTTTAAAAGAAGGGAAGAAATTACTAAACCTATTATTAAATATTTAAAAAATAAATTCGAACAAAAAAGAAGAGAAAAGGATCAGCATGCCATCCTGACTGGAGTGATCCCTGACTGATCCACCATTGCGGATTCAAGACAGCGGATCGTACAATACTGCTCCTTCATGCGAGTATCATAAACGATCATCTCACTCCCGCAAGTCTTACATTTTACTTTTACAAGCTCCATATCAAACCACCTTCATTTTCTTCTTTGTAAAAGGAACATCAATCCCAACACAATAAGCACAGGAAGTGCAATCGTTGGGAATTCAGGGATCTCTTCTGGAGAATTTGCTACCACCGTGTCAAACTTAACATCATTACCATTGGAATTGGTAGCTGTCAATGACACATCGTAAGTACCTGGAGTATTGTACACATAGATGAACTCCGATACCCTGGAATCCTCAACACCATCGCCATTCACATCCCAGGAAATGCTGGTAGCATTTTGGGACAGATCAGTGAACATGACACTGAATGGAGGAACCCCAACGGTCACATTGGAAACAAAGTCAGCCATAGGCAGGATATTTGCAGTAACCGGACCCAATGGACTTACAGGTTCTGGAGAAACATAGTCTCCATTTGACACTCTGATCTCAGGAACTACATCGTCATTTGATGTAGTTTGATTAGACAACTCTGAGAAATTACTTTCATGGCTGTCTTGCTCATACAACTCTGAGAAATTACTTTCGTGGCCGTCTTCACCTGTATTCTTAGGAAGCTCAGGAGGAGCATCCGTGATAATAGTGAGACCACTCAAAAGTAAAGTGATTAACAATAAGAGACCTACAGGTTTTATAACCGGATTCATATACACCACCCCATACAATTTTTAGTTATTACCTAATTGAAACTATGCCTATAAATAATATATAAATATATCCATACTAAATAATACAAGTATTATGATTATTATATCATTTGGAATTTCTTCTTCTCAAAAAGTAAGCACATGCCATAAAGATATATTTTCACCAGGAAAATTTCACTCGATCAATTCGTTGGCATAAACTATGAAATGATATTGCTTGATGAATGTAACATAGTTTAGAACATTGAAAGAGATCTACCCAACCCCCTTTCCTTTGCGGCAGTATAAACGATGGTTGCAGTGGCAATATCCTGAATTGCAAGCCCTGTGGAATCAAAAACAGTGATTTCCGACTCGCCCTCCCTACCAACTTTGACCCCGGCGATCACTTCCCCTATTTCAGCCCAGATATCACCGGAGGTTATGACCCCATCTGACAAAGGAACATTCACTTCCCCTGAATGTGATGCCTGAACAATATCATCCACGACCACCTTTGCACGGGTCAGAAGCATCGGGTCAAGTTCTTCCTTACCAGCTGCATCCGCACCTATGGCATTGATATGGGTACCAGGTCTGATCCATTCGGACCTGACGACCGGTTCCCTGACAGGAGTCACAGTAACAAGGATATCACAATCACAGACCTCCTCCACAGAAGATGCCACAATTATTTCAGCACCTATCTTTTGCATCATATCCCCCCTGAACCCTTCAGCCCGGTCCGTGCTTATATCATAGACCTTTACCTGATGAATATCAAAGACAAGCGACAATGCCATCAACTGTGTCTTTGCCTGATTTCCGGCACCAACAATGCCTACAACATGTGAATCCTTACGCGCAAGATATTTTGCAGCGACCCCTCCGGCAGCACCGGTACGCAGATCAGTAAGATGAGTACCATCCATCACCGCAAGAGGCTGACCGGTCTCTGTGGAGTTCAGGACGACCAGAGCCATCACCGAGGGCAGGCCTTTAGCACGATTATCAGGGTGAACATTGACTATCTTCACACCCGCAACATCCTGCTCCTCAAGATAGGCAGGCATGGTCCGAAGATCACCGTTGTGTTTATCAAAATACAGATAGGATTTAGGAGGCATTTGAACTTTCTTTTTACCATGTTGTTCAAATGCCTTTTCAACAGCTTCCATTACCGCAGAAAGCTCGAGAATAGATCTTACGTCATTCTGATCCAACCATAGAATATCCATGTCATATAACCCCAATAATCAAATGCCCGTGAAAGCTATAAACTTACTGGAGAATTTTTATTTCTCGGTTTTAACTATAATATGCATAATTGGCGTATTTATATGAGTATATGTATATTTTCAGTTTTTTTGAATGTAATAAGACATAAATAGAATTTGCAACATAGTTAATTTATCCGACTAACTATCGGAGAGTGGTGTGGTTGATTACGGCATTAAACAATTAAGAGAAGAATTGAAACACGTTTTAGTAGAGATTCTACTCTCGATAATGGCAATACTCCCCGTAGCCAACAGGCTCTTTCCCGGAGGCAATGCTATGAGTAAGTTATTATCTTTCTTGCATGACATCCGATACGTCCTTTTGTTCTACATAGTCGGGGATCTCCTGACCACATACATAGGAATAAACGGAGGACATGGGTTCGAATCGAATCCATTCCTTCCATCCTTTGGCCTGACCTTTCTATTAAAGCTCTTATTCCTATGCCTGTTAGGTATCCTCTACATAAGAACGCTTGAAAGACCGATCTTATGGGATTTCACAAGACACACAATAGTATTGATTGGCATATTTGCCACAGTGAACAATCTAATTGTCATTTATTATGGGTATTCACCCATTCAGCTGGTTATCTAATGGCAAAGATCAAGTATTGAATTCACCAGAAGGGGAATCGAACCTTTGCCACACTTCCTCAAAAGCTCGCATCATCTAGGTGACAAGACATGTTCAAGATCATGAGAGACATGAAGCTGAAAAGCTTAACAACGAATTTAGGGAGCTTGGTATTAACATGCATACACTGAACTTGACAAATTTTAAGTCGTGCACAGGTGGTAACAATTCAAGAAGAGGATGCGGCGCAGAAATAGCTATATACAAAAGAATAGTATATTAATTCAGTCATATACGCATATTTCTTTGCGTATACCGTATTTGTTCAAATCGATAGACAAATGCCTCCATATTTGCTTCTAATGTAAAAGAGGATACCAATCATGAAACTACATTTATTTATTTTACTTTCAATTATGCTGTCGGTATGTCCGGTATCCGGTGAACCTCTTGAACCTCTTGAACCGTTTCAGGACAATAATACTCAATTGATTATTGATTCTTTAAATCTCGAATCGATTAATTCGACTTCGGACTTATTTGATTCTAATTTGAGCTTGTCGGATTCCCTTATTTTAAGCTTTAAATCAATTGCCTCGAATCTGGAATTGCTAGTTTCAACTGTCGAATCAATAAATTCTCTATTAGAATCAGAAAGCTCAAATTATACATTCTTAGATTCAATTGCGGAATCTACAAATTCAAGTCTAGCCCCGCTAAATTCGATTCTGGATTCGGTAAGATCGATTGAAGATTTGATATCTGATCTAGGCTCCATAGAAATCATTGATTCAACAAAATAACATAGTATAAATTCAGTACTTCACTAATATTTTCCCATTTGCCATATCAACGCATTTCGATAGCCTTTGTTGATAGTCATGCAAACATGTTGCAGAACAAAAATTCATATGATCATTCGAATTTTTCGTCCATTTTTCATATATCGTTTTGTTCATTGGTTTTTTAAGCTTTTTTAAGCCACCAAAATTATGAGTGATATTAACATTCTTTTAGAAGTAGATAGATGTTTTTAAAAAAAGAAAAAAGAAATGGAGGGCGTTGAAATTGTTTATTTCATTCACACATTTATTTCAACGCCACGTTGATGTAATGCATTGCAAATCTTTGAAAAAATAATAGATTTATATTTATTATTATCGATGTATTTATCGATACTTTCTTGAATTCCAGCGTATGTAACATAATTTTCGTTGGAATATTTATCGACAATATTTTTTATTACAGGGAAATACATTATTATGCCTTTGATGGCATCAATTTCATTTTTGCGGATTGAAAAATCAATACCTTCTTTCACGACATGAAAAACATTGTCCATGTCATGATGTGGTTTTGGTGCAATTGATACCGTAAAATCATCATTCATAAGGTCTGCCATGATGTTAGTTATATGATTTTCATAACCAAAATCAGATGACATCACTTCATTATGGACACGTATTTGAGTAATTTTAACATCTTCAATTATTTCAGGCGGTATATATTGTTGATGTGGTTTATTATTTTTTTCAACAATTATTTGGATTTGATTATCACTATCGCATTTCTCTATTGAAATATTGAAATTATCTAATTTTATTGTATCAATCGTATTCATTTAGCCACCACGCCACAAAAAGTTATTAATATCTAATTGTGGTCGCTACTATATGAAATTTTGGAACGAATGAAAAAAAGAAAAGGGGACGTTTCGCCCCTTAATTTGTACTGTTTATTGGAGTTGATATAACCTCCCAATTCCATTTGTGGACTTCAGTGGAATTTACATTCCTTGTCAGGATGACAGATTAAGAGAAATTACGAATTACACATAAATGACAGATATAAGCAGTTACACTTCACAAGCGTAACAATTTGACATTCTTGAATGAAATGTAAAACTTAGGAGCTTATACTATGGGTCATATGCCGTTTACTCTCAATGCTCATGTAAGGGAAATATTTGAGATGTGGCAATATAATTATATTAAATAGTGGTGGATTCCTTATAATGTCATATAATATAATTTCGGTGTAGATGATAAAATGGATATTGTTTCAAAAACATCTTTAAAAGAAATAGATTTACTTATTGAACATTTAGAACCTTTTTGTGATACTGTAGGTTCAAATAATAAGCAAATTCCGGCTCTGTAGAAATCCTCGATATTCGGACACTAATCCAATTTGAAAAGATTATGGGATGTGTTGCATGATGTTGGAATATAATTCCAATTCCAGTCTATATATGTTGATTTTGATAGGTTTTCTACAGAGCCCAAATTCCAAATGAAATTCTGAATCAACTGCAATACGATTTGAATAATGATGTTTGGAACAGTAGCACATTCGAAAAATGTATGACACATGTTAATACTAATGCAGACGATAATACAGTTGGATATCTTTGGGGAAAGTCAAGTCCACGTGAATTTGAAAAATCTATAAGCAAGTCCTCTTTTTATTTAGATGAAGTTATTGTTGATGACCCAATAACAGTTCACTTATTGGACTCATCATATGTTTCAGCTAAAATGAAATCTGATTTTATGAATGAATGGTTTAACTGCTTAGTTAAATCCAGAGACTGGGTGGAATCAGGTATCTTAAAAATAATGCCAGTGTCCGCAAAATCTTGGTATGAAAATGAGGAAATATCACGAATCTTTGATGCGAATGCCAATAAATATGGGCAAGATGAACTCGATTTTATTGTAAATCAGACAAATATAACTAAAAGGCTGGAATTTAATACCTATGCAGCAGCTAAAGGCAAGTATTTTCATGCAAATTACTTAAAAGATGTCAATGATGGCATCATTTTTGAAATCGAACACGGAATTTATTTTAACAGAATGCTGAACACCATATCAACATTGGTTGACTATGATCTATGGAAAATCTATAATTGGAGACTTGAAAAAGAAAAGAACAAAACATCATCCGATGCTAAAAACATATTTACATTGCAAAACCTAGACTTAAAATATCTAGATAATATTCCATTAAGCATCGCATTGAAAATTCGAAATGATGGATGTGGGGCAGAGTTAAGAGATTTTTTCAGAGATAAATTTAAAGATGTGAATAATGTTAGTAGTGTCGAAGAATTTCAAACCGTTACATCTGATATTAGCACAGGAATTAATGATGAATTGAAAATATATGAAAAGAGTATTATGTCTTTAAGAGATCCACTGATTAATATTTGTGGAACAGGAGCAATTGGTGTCTTAGTTATGGGGATAAGTGCCCATTTTGGTTTTAGTCCTCTTGACCAAATTCAAGAATTTAAAACACTTGTCGCTACAACGGCTTGTCTTGGCATACATGAAATTCAAAAAATAAGCGAGAAAAGGAAGAATCCACTTAATATGTTATTGGAAGCAAAAAGGTTCTGAATATGATTTTTTGTTTTCAATATCATATAATTATAAGCCTTGTAGCCTACAAAATATAGGAGTTACCTATATTCCCTAAGAAAAGTGCGACGAGTATGATTTGAACCCACAAATCCCATTAAGTCCTAATCTTAACCTTCCTACTAAAAGTGTCAAATATTAGAGATCTACAATTGTACATATAAGGTAAGATATAGGGAGAACTTATGAAAGTATTAGTAATTGATGTGGATAGCAAAATCCCAAATTTAGCCTTAATGAAATTCAGCAGTTCACTAATATTTAACCCCTTCTATAATAATCCCCATTTATCTACAATATTCAACTGTTAACATCGGTTTTAGCTTCCGTCTCACCCATTCCGCAACAGTTTTTACATATGAAAATTAACAGATTTTCATGAT
>NZ_JAUVEY010000027.1:0-17139 GCF_030594565.1 Methanococcoides sp. | reverse complement strand
AAAAGACTGGAAGACCTTACAACTGAAATAAAGGCAGTCTGCAGAAGGGACTGAAGAACATAAATTAAACTAAGAGGGAGTTTGCTCCCTCTGTAATTATTCGAACAACTGGTCTACGAACCATTTAGGATCGAACTTTTTAAGGTCGTCATACCCCTGGCCCATTCCGAGGAACAGAATTGGTTTACCTGTTATGTAGGCAATGGATATTGCTGCACCACCTTTGGAATCAGCATCTGTTTTCGTTAGAATTGAGCCATGAATTGGGACAGCAGCATTGAATTGCTGAGCACGTTCTACAGCGTCATTGCCTGCAACTGCCTCGTCCACAAAGATTATGAGATCGGGAGAGCTTACACGGCAGACCTTCTCAAGCTGTGCCATAAGATTCACATTGGTGTGCATCCTACCGGCCGTATCGGAAAGTATGACATCTACATTATGTGCCTTTGCGTGCTGTACAGCATCATAGACAACTGCTGCAGGGTCACCGCCTTCCTGATGCTTGATCAGTTTTACGCCGATCCTTTCTGCATGAATAGCAATTTGATCGATGGCTCCTGCCCTGAAAGTGTCACCGGCTGCAATAACAACGGAATATTTCATGTCTTTCAGGCGTTTTGCCATTTTTGAGATGGTTGTGGTCTTTCCGGTTCCGTTAACACCTATAAAAACGATATGAACCGGCTTTTCCGCATCCTTGATGTACTCATCAAGATCAAAAACGTTTGCAGACATGACTTTGTAGATAGCACTCCTCAATGCAGTCTCCACAAGTTCACCAGTATTGCTTCCGAGCTTCTTGCGACTTCCCACAAGTTCTTCTTTTACAGACTCGACTATCGCTTCTGCGACATTGATGGCAATATCACTCTCAAGCAAAGCCATTTCAAGCTCCCAGAGTGAATCTTCGATATCACTTCCATCGAGTATGACCTCCCTTTCGAAAACAAGGGCTTTGGCCTTTTGAGCAAAACCGATCTTTTGTTTTAACGGAGCGGGAGCTTCTGCTTTGTCAAGCTTTTCTTTAGAAGAAGAAGAAACGTTTTCCGAAACCTCTGGAGTTGATACTGGGCCTTCTGCCGGTTCGACCTCAACAATCTCTTCGACAGGCTCTTTCAACTCAACAGCCTTCTCATCGATCGTCTTACCGATCGATTGTTTGAAACTACCAAGTTTTTCCTTGAGCTTATTAAACACTAAAACTCATCCTTAAAAATGATAAAAATAAAAAAGGAATCAGAACATAATGAACAAGATCACTGCGGAGGTCTGTTTCCAACTGTTGATTCAATTGAAGCCAGACGCTGCCCTATCTGAGTAAGGGTTCCATTCAAGCGTTCAACAACCTTGCCGAGCTCTTCCTTGCGCTGAGTGAGCGTTTCAATGGCTTCAGCCGGAGTTTTCTCCACACTGATACCTGCTCCGACACTTACAACGATCTTATCGACATCTGCAATATTTGCATGTATCAATGCCCCTGCTCCCAGAGGGATCATCGTATTAATAGCACCGGAAGCGGATTTAAGCTCCTCCAGAGTTAAGATGGCACGTGAGCAATCCTCAATGGACATCTGCACCATACCGAGCTGCTGATTAACTGATTCAGCATTCTGCTGCAACTCGCGATGTTGCGCTGCGAGATTTCGTGCGTCCTGTTCACTCATTTCTGACATAGATCTCATGCCTCTGTGACACTCTCGATCTTTATTAATGCCCTAACGATCCTATGTTTACTACCAAAAGTGGACAATGTCTTATCACGAGCATTCTTTTCATTTTGGCTCTCGACGTTCTTGGTGAACTTCTCCCAAGAATGTCCTGCTTTGAATGTGCCTTTGACAACATAATTCTGCATATGAAATCACCTGTTATATTTATTAATTTAAAGACCAATGATCAAGCAAAGAACAGTGCGTCCTCAACCCTTCCGAGTTCGTGACCCGTAGTATTGGAACCTGCTACATATCCTTTTGAATTGGCGAGCAAACCTGAGCCTACTGCTTGTGAACCATAGTTAGTGGTACCCACTTCGACAGGAAGAGCGAACACATCCTCAAGAACGGAAAGTTCATCCGGTGTCACCATTGGGTGGACCAGTAAACCTCTGTTCGTGGCAACGCCTGCCATTCCAACAGTTCCCAGACCTGCAATAGTGCCTCTGTGAACATCTACTCCAAGAACCCTTGAGATCACTTCTATCGAGCTATCGGTCATTTCCGGATGTACAAGTGCTGCCGTATCATTTGCCAATATCACATTTCCAACGGCTGTGAGCATATCTGGAAGCACTTCGACTGGGACCTCAACGTCTTTGAGATCACTGACATTGGCATCCCTTGATATCAGGAAACCATTTGAATTGCCTTTGGAAAGTGAACCTACCACAATACTGCCATTTATCAATGTAGAGATTACCTTTACATCAAGCTGTTCTGCAAGCAAGTCGATAGCCTTTCCGGCAGTACCGATAGGAACGATAGCCACATCTTCCGTACATGTGGCAAATACCCCTAATACAGGGTTATCATAGATGTTCACTGTTTTGACCATTATTGTCCTATGCTATACGATATAAGATCCATCTTAAGATCAAGCAAGTTCTGCCTGAACTTCTCCATCTTCGAACTTTGCAGCTCGAATACGAATGGACGATGGTGGTTTCTGAGAACCTCGTTCCCAGATTCTGTGATTGATAGTAGCATCTATCTTAATCTGTGAAGGATCTGCTTTCATGTGCCTTACAAGATATTTTCTTATAAGAGACATAGCTCTGCCGGTACGCTTCCACCTTGGAGCAAGCTTTGCTTCACGAAGTGGAATAGTGTAGATCTGTTCCTTTACCGCGTCTTCTGCCATTGTCATCACCTTATTTCACGTCTAAACTGTTCCTTCTCCAGTGCCTTCTCTTTGGGTGGCTAACAACCTTTCTGTTAGTCTTGATGATCACCCAGGTTGGTACGCGCTGATTCTGATTATGCGCTTTTGCCAGCCTTATCTTCTGTCCTTTTGTATTGTGGCTCACTTATCTCACCTGTGATTTGATTAATTGTAACGCCAATCATAAAGATTTGCGTCTATAAATCGATTATCCTATAAATCATTAATCTATGGGCAATAAGATTCCCCATCTGATATCATCTTTATGTTCAAAAAAGAACATATATCAGATACGCTTTAAAACTCTTGATTGCAAATGTTGCGGAAATATATCGATAACTTTTTCATTTCCATATTGTTGCCTTATCAGTTCACGCAACTCTGTCTCATAATCTGCCTTGGCAATACTGTCACTTTGACCTTCATCGATCACCAGATGCTTTTCCACAAGCATGTTGACCGCACTTCTACCATATCCCTGAAGAGGGCAGATGTATTTCACACCAAACCGATCCTCAATGCTTCGAATTTCTGGATCCGTAAGCCTTGGCACACGATCATCACGCCTCACACCATCAGCGATCACTGACACAGCCTCTTCCTTTGCGAGTGCCTCGATCACATTCTTGTGTATGAAGTTGATCGCGTTCTTCGGATAGCCGTCCTCAATAATGGTATTCAATGCAGTTTCCAGAATAGTACGATCAAGCTCCAGTACTCTGTGGGAGAAGCCCAATTCATCAGCCGTTACTTTTGCAATATCCCCAACCGGAAGTATCGAAAATGTGCATGTCACAAGTTCGATATCGAAAAAGGGGTCAAGCAGGATAGCCGACAATGAACTGTCCTTACCTCCACTGAAAAGTACATGAGCTTTCATATTCACATACGAGTTATGGAAGTCTGGCGTTTCTGTGGCTGCATCTGTGTAAGAAGAACTTTAAGCTTCTCATCATCTATCTTTGTCTGAAGACGACCATTTTGTGCAAGCATCACAAGCTGGGATTCAAGCTGTTCAACCAATTCCTTGCGAGAGAGCCTCAATCGAGTCAATCTCTCACGCGCCTCAGGTGTCATGACCTGACGAAGAACTGCCTGAACCTGCGCGTCCCTTTCAGCTTGTGCCTGCTCCTGCTGATATGCAGCCTGAGCATCATTCTGTGGAGATGATTGCTGCTGCTGCTGCTGCTGTTGCTGGAGCTCTGCGAGCCTTTTTTGTCGGATAGCTTCAAGATCATCCACTGTAGATCACATCCATTTATTATATATCAAAGATGACCGCTGGGTCATTGACAGGCAACTTCGGAGTGACATGGATGGGAGCAAACTCCCAATAACCATATCAGTATTTTGCAAGTTCCGGAATGGTCTCAACAAGCTCGTTCTTGACTTCAGTAGAGAGATTGTCAAGTAAAGACTGACCTGCAGGACCGATAACCCTACCGCTTTTCAGCTTGCGCACAAAACCTGCAGTTTCAAGCTGCTGGAATGCTTCCCTCACAACAGAGCCACTGCCCTTTGCTTTCTTGGATGGGTTTGCACCCCTACCTTTCTTACCACCATAGACAGACCTGAGCCTCTCAACACCAACAGGACCCTGCATATAAATAGTCCTCATGATAGCTGCACAGCGGGTGTACCACCAGTCTTTGTCAACTGGAGCGTGCTCCTTGTGAACACCGGTCTTAACGAAAGCTGCCCATTCGGGTGGCTTGATCTGATCATTCTCTTTTAGGTTCTCTGCCAGCTTTGCAATAATATCTGAAGCAGGAACGTCGTATGCTGTAGTCATTATATCCTCCTTGGAATGAAATGTATCGATTGAATTTCTGCATATTTTGATCTTTCGTAAACTTGTTGCAAGCAAGTCATACTCTATCACAATATGTGCATGGAAATAGGGTGTAATTTATTGATTAGTATATACGTGTTTCGGCAGTGTCCCATATCCTCATCTCATACGAGAAAGAAATTAAGGGAAACTACCCTCATTTTTCGAAAGTCTGTGCCCTTCCAGGTCCTACGGACACATATTTGATAGGGACTCCCATCATACCCTCCAGCTTCTCCACATAATCACGGGCAGCCCGAGGAACATCCTCATAGCTCTTCACACCCGTAAGATCATCGGACCAGCCTTCAAGGTCTTCATAGATAGGCTTACACATGCTCAAAAGGGAAGTATCTTCCGGTGGATAGTCCAGCCTTTCACCATTGAGATCATATGCCACACAAACCTTAACGACATCAAGATCTGAAAGCACATCCAATTTAGTCAATGCAACACTGGTATAACCGTTCAGGTTTATCGCTTTCTTGAGCAACGGAAGGTCGAACCATCCGCATCTGCGGGACCTGCCTGTAGTGGTACCGAACTCGTGCCCCACATCATGAAGATGCGCTCCGGCCTCATCATGAAGTTCAGTAGGTAACGGCCCTTCGCCTACCCTTGTGATATAAGCTTTCACAATTCCCAGAACCTCATTGACCTTTGTCGGGCCGACACCAAGATTTGCACATGCAGAACCTGCAATAGTGCTGGAAGAGGTAACGAACTTCTGAGTACCGTGAATAACATCAAGGAAAGTGCCCTGCGCACCCTCGGCCAGTACATTCTTACCTTCAGAGATAGCTTCATTTATCTCATAGGAAACATCAGTGACATACGGAGCAAGCCTCTGACCAAGCTTCACATACTTGTCCATCAATTCAGTATCAGTAACTATTGAAGGATCGCCGCCAAGTTCCCTGATAGCAGCCTCCTTGGATGCAGCCATCTCAGTAAGCCTGTTCATGAGCCTTTCAGAATCCACAAGGTCCGACATTCGGATCTCATCCCTTGCGATCTTATCAACATAAGCAAAGCCAATACCCTTTTTAGTAGTACCGATCTTCTCTTTGCGTGATGATTCACGAAGGCCGTCCAGTTCAACATGATAAGGCATAATGATACTCGTCTTAGCATCTATACCCAATTTATCAGAAGATACCTCAACACCTGTCTTTTCAAGCATATCGATCTCTTCTGCCAAAACCTCTGGATTAAGGACAGTTCCCGGACCTATCAGAACCCTTGAATCGAGCAGGAAACCGGATGGGATCAGATGGAGCTTATAGACATCATCCCCAACGACCACCGTGTGGCCTGCATTATCCCCGCCCTGGAACCTGACAACAAGATCGTAGTCTTTTGATAGCAGATCAACGATCTTTCCTTTTCCTTCATCACCGAACTGTGACCCTGTCAGAATCGTAAACATAGTGGGTGCAATTGCAGTTTAGCTTTAATAAGGTTTTGATTGATAATCTGCAGATAAATTTAATTTACGACAAAAATACTATATTAGCATAGATCATACATAATAAACTAACAAAAAGGGATCTCGTATTAGGTGGTAACATTGGGAAAAAGTACAAACATTCATTCATCTGCAAAGATACTTGGGATCAGTTCCATAGGTGACTATTCAGTAGTCCTTGAGAACGTGCTCCTTGGCTATCCTGAACATTCGATCCTCACGGGACTGCTGGAAAAAGGAATGACAGCTGAAGAAGCAGAATATACAGGTTGTACAATTGGCTCGAACTCGTTCATAAGACCAAACACAACCATATTCAGCAACGTGAGAACAGGTGACAATTTCAGGACAGGCCACAACTGTATGATACGTGAGAACACCACCATTGGAGATAACGTACTTATCGGAACCAATGTCATAATCGACGGGAATGTAACAATAGGGGACAACGTCAGTATACAGGGTAATGTCTACATACCCACGCATGTGAAAATAGAAGATAATGTGTTCATCGGACCCTGCGCCGTTCTGACCAATGACAAATACCCCATCAGAAATGAATATCATCCCGAAGGACCAATAATAAGAAAAGGTGCATCCATAGGTGCAAATGCCACAATACTCCCCGGAGTGGAGATAGGAGAAGGAGCAATGGTCGCAGGTGGAGCATTGGTAACAAAGAATGTACCTGCATGGAAACTGGCCATCGGTTGCCCTGCTGAAATAAAAGAACTGAACGAAGAACTGCAAACGTTGAACAAAATCTAATTACATCAATGAGGCTAAGAATGATCCCAATAGCAAAACCAGATATCGGCGAAGAAGAAATAGAAGCCGTGTGTAAAGTGCTTCGCTCAGGAATGATCGCAGAAGGTAAACGTGTTGCAGAATTCGAGGAAGAATTTGCAAGCTATATTGGAACAGAGTATGCCGTTGCTGTCAATTCCGGCACAGCTGCCCTTCATGCTGCCCTCCTTGCACATGGGATCGGAAGTGGGGATGAAGTGATAACAACCTCTTTCAGCTTTATTGCCACCGCAAACTCGATAATGTACACCGGTGCAAAACCCGTATTTGCGGATATCGAACCGAATACGTTCAATATCGACCCCAGCCTTATCGAAGAAAAGATAACCGATGATACAAAAGCAATTATGCCAGTCCACCTCTATGGACATCCCGCAGAGATGAAGGCCATTACAGAAATCGCCGAAGACCATGACCTGATACTCATCGAAGACGCATGTCAGGCACATGGGGCAGCATACCACGGAAAGAAGGTGGGTTCTTTTGGAACAGGAGCATTCAGCTTCTACCCTACCAAGAACATGACGACCAGCGAAGGCGGGATGATGACGACCAATGATGAAGAGGTTGCCAGAAAAGCAAAGATGATCCGTGCCCATGGATCCCAGCAGCGCTATCTCCACGAAATGGTCGGTTACAACCTGAGAATGACAGATATTGGAGCTGCCATAGGGCTAACACAGCTTAAGAAATTACCCTCGTACAATTCCCTAAGGCAGAGAAATGCAGCCTTGCTCTCAAAGGGACTCGAAGATACAGACGGAATCACCGTACCTGTTGTAAGAGAAGGATGCGAGCACATGTTCCATCAATACACCATACGTGTGAACGATAGGGACGAAATACTAACAAAACTGGGACAGGCAGGAATAGGCACTGGAGTATATTATCCAATACCCATACACATGCAGCCTATTTACAAAGATGCAGGTTATAAAGACGAACTTCCAGAATGTGAGAAAGCATCAAAGGAAGTGCTCTCCCTACCAGTGCATCCGGGAGTTTCAGAAGATGAAATTCAACAAATAATCGATGCAGTCATAAGAGGAGTTGAATTATAATGCTCCGCGTAGGCGTCATTGGCGTAGGTGCCATGGGGCAACACCATGTCAGAATATACAATGAAATGGAAGGCATTGAACTTGTAGGCATTTCAGATGTCGACCAGAAAAGAGTGGAAGAACTGGCAGGCCAATATGGCGTCAAGGCATTTACGGATTATAACGAACTGCTGGAAGAAGGGCTGGATGCCGTAAGTATCGTTGTACCTACAACCCTTCATAAAAAAGTTACTCTCGATGCCATAAATTCAAATACCAACGTACTTGTGGAAAAGCCAATCGCGGACACACTTGAAAATGCTGACATTATGATAGAAGCAGCGGAGAAAGCAGGCCTTACCCTGATGGTAGGTCATATAGAGAGATTCAATCCCGCCACTTCAAAAATGAAAGAGATCATCGAGAGCGGGCTTCTTGGGAAGATAGTGTCCATATCTACACGAAGGGTAGGACCATATAACCCAAGGATAAGGGATGTCGGCATAATTCTCGATCTTGGTGTACATGACATTGATGCGATCTCCTACATGTACGCAAGCAATGTGTCGGAAGTCTATGCCATTGCAGGGAAGGACATACATTCACAGGAAGACCATGCATCCATAATGCTTCGTTTTGGGGAAGACAGAGCAGGACTTGCCAGCACTAACTGGCTGACCCCACATAAAGTAAGGAATATGGAAGTAATTGGCGTGCATGGTGTCGGATATCTGGATTACATAGACCAGACAGTAACGATACACGATGCTAAATGGATAAGGAATGCAAAGGTAGAAAAAGGTGAACCTCTGGCAAAGGAGCTTGAACATTTCACAGAATGCATCCGAACAGGCAAAAGACCTATCGAATCAGGTGTTGAAGGAAAACATGCATTGAATGTCGCTTTAGCGGCTATAGAATCATATAATACGAACAAGATCGTCAAGATCGAATGAAGGGATTGACGATCATATTGCATCTTTTTCATTTTTTTCTGAAAAAAATACTTTTGAAGACAACTACCCAGAAAATTATCTGAGCCAGAGCTATACCTATACCATCCGCTACAATATCATCAAAGCTTGAAGTTCTACCCGGAACATACATTTGATGGAGCTCATCCGTAATTCCGTAAGCTATCCCTATAAAGATAGCAAAGACAGGAGCATATTTTCGAAGCGTAAGATTATCGGAATGACGGAATGTAAGGTGAAGGAGGATTCCGAATCCAAAATATAGGATCATGTGTGCAAATTTATCAAAATTATGAGCAACAAAATATGCAATATCCAACAAATAGGCATTATTACTGTTTATCACAAAATCAATAAGTTGATCATAAAAAGGAATTGGTGAAGATGAAGGTATCTCAATACTGGACTGTGCTGAAAGATAGAATATAATAGCTGCGTAGAATAAGGAAAGTGCAACAAAAATATGAAATATTAATTTCTGCCTATCGGTCATTTTCGCACCTTTCGATTAAAATAATAAAGCTTATTATCAACAAATGAACTTTTGCCCTTACAAGCTACACACTCACAAAAATATATAAATTGAGAGGCACCATTATAAAAATAATACAAATACTTTAACTAAAATGCAGTATGATTTTGAGGCAACAACCCGGATAAATAAAAATTGACAGGTCCAAAAATGTTCAATTTCACATCTCTTTCAACGATACAATATCTGGCGATCATAGGTAATTTATTATTGCCAATTATATTAGTTACAATTTCAATGCCATATTTCATTAAGAAATTTACTGAAAGTGGGGTTCTTGGAAGAGACTACTACAAAAAAGGAGTTGTAAAAATTCCTGAAAGTGGTGGTATCGTTATTTTGCTTATCACCCTTCTTTCGATCTCTTTCACATCACTGTTCTTCAAGTACTCGACCACGAATTACGTCGTCCTCATTGTTATTTGCCTCTTTGGAATATTTGGAATACTCGATGATATGATCGATATCGGAAGGGTATCAAAGCTGTTTTTGATGTATTATTGCTCTTACCCACTTATCCAATACGCCACAAGTACAGCACTTGTGCTTCCAAGTGTCGGACACATAGAGCTTGGGATACTTTATTTGCAGTTCATTGTTCCAACATACGTACTTGTGGCCTCGAATCTTGTGAATATGCACTCCGGATACAATGGACTTGCATCCGGACTTTCTGCAATAGTTCTTTTATCCCTCATCATAAAATCCATAATGCTGGGTGATGTGGAGAATATCTTCACAATAGTTGCCATTACAGGAGCACTGCTTGGGTATTTCCTTTATGACAGGTTCCCATCACAGATCTTCTGGGGCAATGTTGGTTCACTTACAATAGGAGCAACCATAGGTGCATTGATAGTGATACAGGGATTCATCATAAGTGGGTTCATAATGCTTATCCCGCATACAGTGAACTTCCTGCTCTACGTTTATTGGAGGGTTCGAAAGTTCCCAGTCGCAAAATTCGGCCATGACCGTGGTGATGGGATACTTGAAGTACCAAATCCATATACATTGAAATGGGTGCTTCCATATTATTACAACCTTACAGAAAAACAGGCAACCTATGCCATGTACATGCTTACGGGAATTTTCTGTCTGATAGGAATATTCCTTCCGGGAAAAATTTAAAGGATATAAAGCAGGACCATTAACTTTAATTGATCCTGCTACGCCTTATTGCCAGAATAAATATAGAAAGGATACTTATTGCCAATGTATTCTGAGCAAGTGCCTTCTCATCGGGCAGATCATCCGGGGTACTTGAAGATCCATTTGGACCTATCTCACTTCCAGAAATATCATCCGAAGGATGAGCACTAATTGCAAAAGGTGAAAAACCTGGAGTTAACGACTCGAAATAAACATATTCCTCACCTTCTTCTGTCACTTTTGTTTCAAGAGTGGACCAACTATTATCAGAGTATCGATTCAATCTTATATCCGAACTATCAACACCATTCATCTCCATCCAGGAGGAATTTACCCTAAATCCGATTGCTGGAAGATCTATGTTCTCCGGTGTCGCAAAACCAGCATTACCAACCCAAATGTTCACATTCTTATAAACAAGCCCATTTGGAGCATCTTTCACCAGAGCAGAAGTGTTTTTCAGAACTTCAATGGTTGTCGAGATAGCACCTGAATTTTTTTGAGCGGTAAAATTAACAGTTACAATGGGGTTTCCGGGAGAATCGAAATCATATGAGATAGCCTGACCCGACCTTACATTTTTTTCAGCAACATCTTTAAACTCGATGTTCCCAAAATCCTCCCCTGTTGCACCGCTGCCGCCACTGCTTCCACCTCCTCCAGATCCAGAATTGGACATTTCACCATCAGACGGAGCAGACTCACCTATTATTGAGACCATACCATTAACAACTGAGATCGGAACCGCAACAGCACTGGAATTGCTGACCACCACATTGCTCAACAGCAAAGAGGAAGTACCTGATCCTTTTGTATCAAAGACTATCGTAGCAAGTGTTCCAGACTCCATTACCTCAATCTTGCCTAAAGGATAATTAAATACGTTCATAATGGTCCCTTCCGAATTATCGATAGTACCCGCATTGAAAATTGTAGAAGCACCATTTATGAAAACATCACCTTCAGAGATAGAGACCACAGAAAGGAGGTCACTGTCAAATGAAAGGTCAAATTGAGCACCTGATATAGGAGTATCCGGTTCAATATACACTACCACGGTTACATTTGAACCAGTAGCTATAGACTGTTCAGAAGGAGATATACTTACAACGCTCTCCGCTGAGGCCGGAGTAATTAAAATGCTGGCAAAGAGTACAAACAGGAACAATGTGAAAAAATAACCAGATGATCTAAACTTTAAAACATCATGCATTTCGAACACCACCTATAAAGGAAGAAATACCAATTTTTTGAATATAAGAAAAGTTATACCGTATAACATATTTAGTTTTTGGGATAGAAGAATAAGAGAGAGATTTGAGTTAGAGGGGGAGTATGTTGGTTGGTGGTACAAATTTTGTGTTGTTTTGTGGTTCAAGAAGGGGCTCAACTATCTCTCCCAACAACAAATTATAGATAGGCGATATAATACATACGCTTTACCATAAATCGCCTGATTTGTTGAAATTTATGAAATTGATATAACTTCAGCCCTGATCAACAGATCATAAGCCCACAACAATTCAATCTGTCTTTCGCGGGAAAAAATGTTTACATATCGAATCAAGAAGGACCTTCTTGCCGACTTTACCTTTTTTCCGACATGTTCCCCCGGAATTGAACTTACAGGTTTGACAACAATAGATACGGTTTGCAAGCTTGTCACGGACGATCTTTTCATTAAGATCAGTCTCACCCAGCCCACGATGATATTTGTAGTCGTTCCAGCCGGAATAATATAATTGGCTTGCTAATGTCGCTATCGCCGGAGGGTCCCATTCCCCATAAGGAGCACCTATATCCGAAGCTTTAGGGGTAGAGTGCGGCAGTACTGCCGAAGGAGTGCCGTTTAGAAGGTCGAGTATTTCTTCCTTTAATTCCAGGAAAATTTCTTCATCCGGCCTTTTTGCAAGTGCCCTGTTAATGTACGTCTTTGCGCCTTCCAGATTACCAAGTCGCTTAAGGCATACTGCAATATTGTAGTATATAGGAGAAGGTTTTGTCACTATCCCGGGATCAAGTATGATCTCATAATATCTGATAGCTTCCCGAAACTCACCTTTCTGTTGCAACAACAGGCCCATGTTGTTCAATGCGCGGATATTCTTAGGTTGTATTTGCAGAGCCATCTTGAAATAATGTTCTTTCCGTTCAACATCCTTTTCAGATCTGCCGGAGGAAATGTACCTCTCGACAGCACTATTTACATCATCTTTTGCCATGAAATGTCCTCATATCCCTCTTATTCTCTGCACATACCAACCCACAACCGGTGGAATCCAGCATAGATTTGCAACAATGGTCTCAAGGGCAGTAAATGTTTGGGTAGTTGGGCTGAAACCATATATGCGCAATAATAAAAGACCAAAAGGTACGATCACAATTATTGCCAGACTTGCAACCATCACCGGATGATGCATATATCTATTGAACGCTCCAATCCAAGTACCTTCTTTTCTCCTCAGGAAAAGCATCCCGGTAATATTTGCCCCCATCTGGTCACTAAGTGCATAGAAGTAGGGAATATAGAAGCCCTCAACACCATATACATTGACACCTGCAAGACGGCTGGAAAGATCGATCATCCAGGGGACTGCCAAACCAAATAACTTGCCCCAACCATAGGCTTCCGCCATTGTACTCGAACCACCGAGAAAGCGCTGGCGAATTGAATAGATACCTTCCAGTATGCTTTCACCTTCCCCTGACAAGGTCCTGACCAACCATTGCCCGATAGGACTTCTCTGATAACCCTGCATATCAAGGAAAACACCTGCAATAAGACCCAGTACATATCCAGGAATAGTATACCTTATCAGCTCTTCAAAACCCTCACTTTCAGGAAGTTCGCCCTCATCGCCCATACATATTCGAGAATGTTGTTTTTGCTAATTATAGTATATGTTCTACTCCAACTTGATCATTCGAAATATACTGTTCAATAAAAAGGAGAGTAGCATCTTTCGCAAAAATGAGACATTAAGATAGGAATTTGAAGATACCCGACCTTCATGAGAGCTACAGGTAGATAGAATATGGAAAAAATGGATGAAAAGTGAAAATGCAGACCCTACCTATGTTCAAATCTCCTTGAACACTTTTGCCAGAGATTCACCACGAACGCTGATCGAAAATTCTGAAAAATACCCAAAAGCAGTTGTATGAACTTCAAATCCTTTATCTTCCATCTTATCCCTGACAGATGATATCACTTCAATTGCCAGTTCCGGAGAGGATTTGCTTGATGAAAGATGAGCAAATGAATGCAGGACTATTCTTTCCTTGTTAACCTTGTTAAGATACCATTTCAGATTCGCCACAGCTTTTTTTACCACTTTATCTTTTCTTTCCTCATCTTCCGCTTCAACGTGAATAAAAGCGACTGCTGTATCTTCTATCCTCTCATCCCTGTGAACATCCTCCACATGATCAAGCGTTTTGCTGAAGGTCTCGAACCAAAAATATTCCGTATCGAACATTAGCATTTTCATGGATCCTTATCCTCCGTTAGCGTCATGGCAAGACTTTTCTGAAACGTCATACAATTCTTAAAGTATGTTAGTAGATTATTCACATATACATAGCAGCACTGTTTGCGGTAAGAAGTGCCATTAAGAAAAAAGGAATAATTGATTAATGTAGGAAAGTATAGGAATAACGTAAATATTGCCTCATTAAATATCTACAATATTAAGCAGATCATAATTGTGGTTGATTCAAATGGATAAAATAATAGCAGACTTTGAAATTGATGTAAGGGGACAGTGCTGTCCGTACCCACTTATACGAACAAAACAGACAATGGATGATCTGGAATCAAATGAGGTACTGCTGGTCATAGCAAATGATGCCATAACCCCTCAAAACATCGCAACGTGGACAAAAAAGACAGGGAATGTGCTGCTTGCTGTTGAAGAAAAGGAAGGCATATTCAACATATACGTCCGTAAAGCGTGATACAACCATTCCCTATATCGTTTTATCCAATACTACAGACCCCGCCTCCATCCTGATAATTCTCATCCTCAATTGATGTTATCGATGGATCCTGACCACATACAGGACATGAAGGATTCTTACGGATCTTGATCTCATCGAATGACATGTTAAAAGCATCATAGAATATCAGCCGACCTACCAAAAGCTCACCTGATCCCAGCAAATATTTGATAACCTCGGTTGCCTGAATTACCCCGATGATACCCGGAAGTACTCCGATAACTCCGGCTTCCTGACAGCTTGGGACCATTCCCGCAGGTGGTGCATGCTCAAAAAGACACCTGTAACAGGGTCCTTCATCTGGAAGAATTGTCGTGACCTGCCCTTCGAAACGGAAAATACTACCGTGCGAAAGAGGCTTTTTTGCAAGCACACAGGCATCGTTTACGAGATAGCGGGTCGCAAAATTGTCGGAACCGTCCACCACGATATCGTAATCATTTATGATATCAAGGATATTATCAGGACTGATCCTTTTCTGATAAGTGATAACGTTCACATCAGGATTTAAATTCTCAACGAATTTTCTCGCAGATTCAACTTTTGGGACATCAATATTGCCACCATGTATGACCTGCCTTTGAAGATTACTAAGGTCCACAACATCATCATCAACGATCCCAATGGTCCCAACCCCAGCAGCAGCCAGATACTGTATAATAGGAGAACCAAGCCCTCCTGCACCTATACAGAGTACTTTGGAGGAAAGTAGTCTATGTTGTCCTTTCCCACCAACTTCCTGCAGTATGATATGTCTTGAATATCGCCTTATCTGTTCTTCAGTAAATTCGCCTAACATTTTTACCTCCCTGAAAATAATGATCGCAATTCGTGTCAGTATTTTCAAAAAAATGTAATGTCCTGATAAATAGGTATAGAAAGCGGCAATTTACACAATTTGACTCAAAATATCTCAAAAACAAGCTCATAAGACATCACATCAAAATAAAGGCAAATATTGCCTAATAACTAAGGGTAATATTATAACACTTTTTTATGGTGAATGGTTAATAATCATACGCTATTAGGAGATCAAATAATGAGCAAAGTAATTGGTTTAAAATGCAGAGAATGTGGTGCCGAATATCCCAGCGGGATACAGAACACCTGCTACGAATGTTTCGGACCGCTTGAGGTACATTACGATTGGGATGAAATCCAGAATACAGTAAGTGAAGAGAAGATCGCCAGAGGACCTCCGTCCATCTGGAGATATGCAGACCTGCTTCCTTTGGATGGCACGAATTATGTCGATCTCGGTGCAGGTTATAATAAGTTGCACCATGCAAAGAACCTTGGGAAAGAACTGGGACTAAAGGAACTATACATCCTTGATGATTCTGTCAATCCTACAAATTCTTTCAAGGACAGAGTAACATCGGTGGCCGTGAGCAAGGCTCTAGAACTCGGTGCCACCGCAATTGGCTGTGCATCCACAGGAAATCTCGCATCAGCTGTGGGAGCCCATGCTGCAAAGGCAGGAATTCCGGCATACGTTTTCATACCTGCTTCGATCGAGCTTGGAAAAATAACCCAGATGCTCACATATGATCCAAACGTCATAGCGGTTGACGGAACCTATGATGACGCAAATCGTCTTGCAAGTGAGGTCGCAGACCAGAATCCCGATTGGGCATTTGTTAACATAAACATCAGGCCGTACTATACGGAAGGTTCCAGAACACTTGCTTTTGAAACTGCCGAACAGCTCGGATGGAATGCCCCCGACCACATCGTTGCACCCCTTGGAAGTGGAGCATTGCTATGTGCACTTACAAGAGGTTACAGCGAACTCGAAAATATCGGTCTTATCGATTCCGGCAAGAATGTCAGAATTTCAGGATCACAACCCACCGGTTGTTCTCCAATATCAACCGCAGTCCAGAACGATGCCGAGGTAATTCCAATAAGGGAACTCGACACCATAGCCCACAGTCTTGCCATCGGAAATCCTGCAGATGAGTATTATGCAAAGCAGGCGATCCAGAATTCAAATGGTTATGCTGCATCCGTAACGAACGAGGAGATACTTGATGCCATACTTCTGCTTGCAAGAACTGAAGGGATATTCACAGAACCTGCAGGCGGGACAACGGTTGCAGGTCTTAAGAACCTGGTCGAAAGCGGCCATATTGACCCCGAAGAAAGAACAGTTGTATATGTAACAGGTAATGGTCTAAAAGCACAGGAAACTATCGCAGGAGCACTTGATAGTCCTAGATCAATAAAGCCCACATATTCCGAATTCACGAAGAAGTTTAGCAACATAGCGAAAAAGCAAGAACTAACACATCAAGAGGTGAACTAAAATGGTATCTATAAGATTCTCATCAGCATTGAACAATCTAACAAAAACAAGGTCAACAAACATCGATCTGGGTGATACTACAATAAAGACCCTTTTTGATAGACTTACTGCTGAGTATGGCGAAGAGTTTGAAAAGCGCCTGCTTCTG
>NZ_JAUVEY010000004.1:0-38348 GCF_030594565.1 Methanococcoides sp. | reverse complement strand
GCCTGCTGAAGTGAATATATGTTCAGGATTTTGTTCAGTTGAATCGATGATACTATCATTGTTAAAATCCCATGCCCATTCAGTAGGAGCACCGGTTGAAATATCTGTAAACTGAACGGTCAACGGAAATGTTCCGGAAACGACGTTTGCAGAGAAATCCGCTTCTGGCACAACTACCGGATCACTTGGAGTGGAAGAAACAACAATGTCCTCATCGCCTGAAATTTTTGAAGAGGGAATATCATTTGCGGAATAAGTACCTGATATTGTATAGGTCCCTTCCGGTGTATTTGAGGGAACTGTTACATCATAGATGATCGTTTTGTGACCTCCTGAATTCAGATAATCCAAGAAGAACCATTCTTTAGTTGATGATTTATAAGTTGAACCATCCTTGTCCACCACAGTTACTGTCCATGCCGGAGGTAGTTCTTCATCAATTGCCGGAGCCGCCACATATGAATATGCATTCAATTCTACAGATACTCTGAATGTATCACCTGGAGAGACCAGTGAGGTCGAAAATGACCTGACTGCACTTAGCCCCCCTGCTGCCATTGCAGGCGAGGAAACAGAAATAAGCATGAAACATGCCATCAATAGCATCATTATTTTTCTTTTGTTCATTATCGCACCACCTTTTTCACCTATATCTTATTCTGATCTTGTTAGTACCTCTTAGACAAATATACGGACATCAATAATCCTATAACCGCAAATATAAGTTCAAAACCAGGAGTTTTAGGCTCAGAATCCTGATATTGCACATCAGTCGAAGAACCTTCATCAGTTGCAACCTCTTCTGCAGATTCATTTTCAATAATAGGATCTGCATCATTTTCTTCTTCACTCACTTCAAGAGCACCTTCAGAAATTGTTTCAATCGAAGATGTGGATGTTTCTGTTGAAGAAGGATCTTTGGGATCATTAGTACTTTCAGAAGATGAAGATCCTGCTACATTGATCGTGTTGTCACCTGAAATCGGAACTAAAATACTATGTGGTTCTTCATCACCATTTTCGTTTATCACCGTTTCAGAAACTGATACTTCGCCATCAATATTATAACTGCCTTCTTTTTCATTTGATGGAACCCTCACTTCATATACCAAGGTCTTGGATTCTCCCGGATTTATAAAACCAAACCACATCCATTCGAAATTTGATTCCTTGAAAACAGCCCCCTCGCCCTGAACCGTACTTACAGTCCAGGCAGCAGGAAGGTTTTCATTAATAGTTGGTGCCGCGTAGGACCCCGTAGAAGATAAGACAATCGTTACACTGAAAGTGTCACCTGCGTTAACGGTATCTTTTGAAATATCCCTACTACCAGTAATTCCCTCTCCGGCTAATACCGGAGCAGACATCAATGATAACGCTATAACTAGCAAACCAAGAAAAACACTGTACTTTCTCAAATTGTCCATTTTCATTTTTTTCGCCTTTTTCTTTTGAAATCATTAAGTGATAATCATCAGGTATTTCCAGTTCCTTGAAAATACAGGATTATTCAAACCGATAACTACAAAGTATTATCTTTTAGCTAAAGTTCATCTCATTCAATCAAATTGATCCATAAGTTATGGAGCAGATCGAGAAACAGATGTACGAACATGCTTTGCAAACTAAGGAATTCAAAGCTGGACAAACGATTGGATCTGATTCTAAATTTCGAGACCAAATACGAAAGGCAATCCAATCCCTATTCTGGGATTTACCATAGATGGACTTTCACTTTGTCGGAAAGTTGATACGTATCATTTCTTTTCTGTCGAACTTGCCATTACTCGCAAATACATGCACGATTTATCTTATCTTCCACCATCCAATTTATACTACAATTGATATTGTGAATTATTTAATAAAGCTAATAATATAAGTAAAAAAACATACAGATATCATATGATTTAAACGTATCCATCTGGATAATTTACATTAGCCATATTACTAATATTGGCAGAAATTCCCTTTATTTATTTACGTTGCTTCGTCTACGGTACAGTACGTAAGTAACACTACCTGCGATTAGTATCAAGGAAAGAAATGCTTCCTTTATGAAGATATTAGAGACCTTTGCATTAATAGGGATCTTAATACCACTTCCTACCCCCAGATCACCTTCAGGAGACGTTGATAACACATAAGCCTTAAAGTTGTGCTCGCCTGTACCGGAAACAGGAGGTTTTAGTTCCAGAAAGACCTCTTTTACCTCACCTGCTTCCAAAATGAAATTATCATTAGATATAAGGAACCATTCAGTATACGCATCATCCACATAAACAAGATAATTGGAACTTGATTCACCTGTATTCTTTACAAACAAGGATTGGATATCTGAACTTCCGACCTGGACTGTGAAATTTAACCTTCCTGGAGATACGCCGACACCAGTTGCCGAACTGACCTGAGCCAGCATTAATAGTACCAGTATACCGATCATAACTTTTTTTAGCATTATTCACACCTGCAAAATCATTTTAAGTAAGAGATACTAGAACATAAGCACATATATATGAGCTTTATTCTAATAGTTAAAAGTTTTAAATTTATTATACTATCTAAGTATACATATATGTATAAGCTTTTGAAATTAGTTAGTGATAGATCACGATAAAATTATAAAATTATACACATTCCTTGCAAATAAAAACCATCAAAAAGGACTTGAAGGTGCCCTACAAATACTTCAGCATGAGAACCAGCCAATGCAATTTATAAAGAAATATGGCGCTTTGTAGAAATTATCTTTTTCTAAATTCAACCAATCACCTATAAATTTAATAATACCGAACTACCGGTACAGGCCCCAAAAAAAACACAAGGGTATAAATTTGTTTTTTTAAGACACGTATCTCAGTAGATGTCACTAAATTCATCATAAGTGATTTTAAGATATTCAGAAAAACTGCCTATTACTAAGCATGCAGAGACACTGCTGCACTGCCGTCATGATCGAAGATCAAAATGCTATGATATGGACAATGATGATCCTGAAAAGGAAATAGGGATAGGGTGTTTGTGAAAGGAACTACAAAATCAAGTCAAATAAGTGAAGTTCAGGGTATTGATACACAACTTTGTCGGGATGGCAATCGCGTGTTTAGTTTATTAGAGGATTTCTACAGAACCCGTTTTGAAACCGTGGATATTTCAGAGTTGTGAAAGTGTACAGACACCAGAACATCCGGATTGGTACATAGGAGGTATTGGACCTCACCAAAATAATCAATCCGATTATCGGCTTCATGGTAAGCTAATTCGGCTGGAAAAAATGAAATTGATGTTTCATCAATTGCCCTGTTCAGATATGAGGGCGATATGTAGCATGAACTTCCTGCTGAAATAATCGATAAGGAAGAGAATTACTTAATATGTGAATCGCAGAAATCATCTTTGCTATGTGTATTCTGTGAGCATTTTTCTTACATGTTGATCATACATTGAATCAATCCATGTTTTTACTATTTTTGGCATCTTAACCTTCAACGACAAGATATAATCTTAAATGAAAACATTTATATCGTATTTAGGTAATATTTCACTTGAAATTAATTCTGCCAATTGTCAATATATTATAACAGTTGCGTGGGATTTATTGTATTGATTTTGTAATGTATTAGATTTAGATGGTGGAACGATAGAAATGAAAATCAGAAAAATGGGTTTTTTACTCATAATAGGATTAATAATGCTAATTAGTGTAGCTGATGGTGCTACACTTTATGTCGATAACGATGAATCCGGTACGAATATAGCAAGTACCATAAACGTATACCCTTCAATTAATGATGCTTTGGCCGTCGCAGATGAAGGAGATACGATTCACTTATATGATGGGATCTATACCGAGACTCTGCATATAACAAAATCACTTGTAGTTGAAGGCGATTCCAGATCTGGTGTGATCATTGATTGTGCCGGAATTGATGGCTATGGCATATATGTCACAGCAGACAATGTGACCCTAAGATACTTTACACTCAACAATTCTACAAGCTATGGTATCAAGCCATCCGGCGTCAGTAATGTGCTGATAGAAGATGTAACTGCACAGAACTGCGGCAGGACGGGCATTGACCTCAATGGCGTTACGGACTCTACGGTCAATAATGTAAAAATAACCGGTACGTTCTATGGTAACGGGCTTTCCATCACTGACTCACAGAACATCGATGTAAGGGATATAACTACCAGCGGAAATGCATGGGGTGGCATTGCAGTCTACACAATGGGTAACTTTTACCCGGGCGGAACCGATAATGTGGTATTCACTGGCAGTATGAATCTTGGAGAGGTGAATCCATTCTATACGGAGGTAGGGAATTCAAGCGGCGGTGTGCCATATCCAATAACCGATATGCAATATCCTCCTAAGTTCAACTATATTGTGAAATCATTAACAATAATGCCAAATCACGAATTTCACCAGAAGTTAATGACAGACGTTGTCACTTTCGTACAGCTTAGCGAACTTCCGGGTGCAGCAGCCATGGAGATCGCAAGCGGAGAATATCATGTGTCAGAAGGGCTCAGCATCCAGACAGCAGTCGATACTGTAAGTGAATCCGGAGTTGTCATAGTTGAGCCTGGAACATATGAGGAAAGTGTCACTGTAAATAAGAGCCTCAAACTTGATGCGCCTTATGGTGCAACGATCAAGTGCCCGACAATGCCTGAAAATATAACATTAGCTGAGTCATCAAAGAAATATGAGTATGCGGTCGGGTTATTCGGAGGTACGTACTCTGATATGAATGATACGCTATCCGGAACCGATATTATTACTGTGGAAATGTCTGGATTCACTATTGATGCCAACAACTACACTCCTAATGAGAGATGGTCCAGCCTGTTATGCAGGAATGTGAACCGGGACAACAGTGAAGTGCTTGCCTCTATCCACGATAACACATTTGTGAACATACTGGTCGACGGCAAGGAAACATTCGGAATACTTGGTTACGGCTCAATGAGCATCACTGTCGAGGATAATACGATAGACCAATTTGCCCGTGGCGGTATTGGATTCTATTCCGGTGATAATGAAGTTATAGGCAATACGTTGATCGGACCATATGATGGCGATGCTATTACATGGGCACCAAACGGTATCCAAATGGGCTACGGAGCAAGCGGTCTCATTCAGGGAAACAATGTATCACACTGCGGATGGCCTGGTACAGATTGGGCCGGAACTGCGATCATGGTCGTGGATACCAGCAATGTGACGGTTGATGATAACCATGTTCATGATAACGAGGTTGCTATCAGTGTCACTGATTTCCCAGAGGCGAAATATGGTCCTACCTGGGCAGGTGCGTGTTCTGATATAATAGTAATTAACAATCTGGTAGAGAATAATGAATATGGGCTTGATATTGCCAATGAAGTGGACAGTGTTGATGTCGAATACAATAATTTCATCAACAATATTTATGACAGTATTGATGTGTATGTATACTCGGGTGCTGTAATTCCGTCCCCTACTAATATAGAGATCCATTACAACAATATTGCTGGTAGTGGTGATACCGGACTGTATGTTGGTACCAACATAACAGAGGTAAATGCGGCTCTTAACTGGTGGGGCGATGCTACTGGACCTTACCAGAATAGCACGAACGCTGCCGGAACCGGGGATAATGTCACGGACAATGCAATCTATTCTCCATGGCTCGGAGCAGAAACCAGCGTTACTCCAATGACCTATTACGTCAACCCTGCAGGAAGCATTCAGGCAGCTATAGATGCTGCGAACCCCGGTGAGACCATTTATCTTGAGCCTGGGACCTATACTGAGAATATCGATATTAACAAGAAGATATCACTGATAGGCAGTGGCAGTGGTAACGATCCTCTGGTGGATTCCATATTGCAGAAGGATACCAACGAAAGGATTATCAAACTATCAGCTTCAGGAGATTCTGAAGTTAATCCTGTACTGATAAAGGACATCAGGGTCTTACCGGATGGAATTTATGGTTTCGAGGTAGGCAACGGCGATAGTATCTCTTATGTTGAGTTTGATAATGTCCATGTTATCGGAGCTCCTACGCATACAATTGAAAATGAGGTCGGACTGAAAGTTGCAACCGATGCAAGCCTCTGCAACTTTGCTGTTAAGGATTCAGCATTTGATGACTGTGATTACGGCTGGTACTTTGCCAAGACCGTTGACATTACTGAAACCAGTATTGTGCAGTTCGTAAACGTGGATGACACCAGTTTCAGTGGAAACGATTACAAGGGTATTTACGTGGAGAAATTGTCTGATGCAACTTTCAACCGTGTTGTGGTTGACAATAACGGGAAGAGTGATTTCTGGAACCAGATATGGAACGGTGGATTTGACATCAACCTGAAGGCAGGTAATTACGCGAACCTGACATTCAATAATATGACTGTCATTAACAATGGCCTGGGTTACAAAGAAGGCGCAGGAATGATGATCAAAGCACGTGATGACGGAAGTTACGTATCTCCGAACAATGCAATTCTTGATGGTGTGCTCATCTTCGGAGGTAATTACTCCGGTAACGAAAGAGGAATACGTATCGGTGAACCCGGCAAGAATAATGCAGGTCCGGTAAATGTGTTGATCACCAGCGCAAATATTACCGGTAACGTGCAGACCTATAGCGAGACAGACGGTTCTGCATACGGCGGCGTGGTGAACCATGCACTGGCGGAAGTCAATGCCACTTACAACTGGTGGGGCGATGTAAGCGGTCCATATAATGCGCAAACCAATCCGAATGGATTAGGAGATGCTGTAAGTGATAATATCGAGTATTGGCCGTATTCTGGATGCGACGATGACTGGAACCCATGGAATGATCCAAATTCAGCAGGATCACCCGATGGCAGGTATATAGCAATAGGGGAGGTCATCGATGCGTATAACTGCTGGCGGTACAACGAACCAGCACCTATCACTGAAGCAAAGATTACGATTGGTGATGTGATCGATGTGTACAATGCCTGGAGGTTTACCGATCCAATGTGAGAGTACTTGATATCAGTTTGTTGATCAAGTTATGCGGGATATCCATAATTAGCTTGATCAATAACTGAAATTTAATTTTTTAAAGAACTTTGTCAAAATATAAAAAATCCGTTACCATTTTACCGCTAGCTATTGATGAGGGTATGCGTTGAATAACAAAAAAGCAAAAATGTCTTTGGTTCTAGTGATCCTTCTGATAACACTTGCAGGGACAGGATCTGTATCAGCAATACAAAATAATATGTCTGCTGATGGGAACAAAGTTATCACTGATCTCCAAACGGACAGAGTGATAATCGGTTTTAAAGAGAAAACCAACACCATTAATGGAAATTTATTCTGTTATGCTGCCGATACAAAGGAATCTCAACAGGTAGAGAATACCCGGATCATAGTAGTTGGAACAGACAATTATGAAAGTACTATACAGGAGCTTGAACAGCATGCAAACATTTTGTTTGTGGAACCAGATTATCCCATATATGCTCTTGAAGTTCAAGGTATCGTCCCCAATGATCCTCTTTTTGCACAACAATGGAGTCTCCAGAATACCGGTGTGTCTGCTGCATGGGAATTTGAAACCGGGAGCAAGGACATCAAAATTGCGATAATAGATACAGGGATAGACTACAATCATCCAGACCTGAGCAATTATGTAGATGGTGGTTATGACTGGGTCAATGATGATCCGGATCCTATGGATGACCATGGGCATGGATCGCATTGTGCTGGAATAGCTGCTTCAACGATGGGAAACGGGATTGGAATTGCAGGTATTTCACAGTCGAGCCTTATGGCTGAAAAAGTGCTTAATGAAAGCGGGGCAGGCTATTCATCATCCCTTGCTAGTGGAATAATCCATGCTGCTGACATGGGTGCTAATATCATATCCCTTAGCCTTGCATCTACAGAGAGTTCAGCAGCTGTTGAAGATGCCTGCAATTATGCATGGAGCAAAGGATGTATTATTGTTGCAGCCTCAGGAAATACTCATGATTCGATATCATATCCGGCTGCATTTGATCCAGTTATTGCAGTAGGCTCTATTGGTCCATCCAATGAATTGAGCAGCTTTAGCAATTTCGGGTATGAGCAGGAACTTGTAGCTCCAGGGGAAAACATACTATCAACAGTTTTGAATAATTCATACGAGAACAAATGGGGCACTTCGATGGCAGCACCACATGTTGCAGGAATTGCAGCACTTGTACTTTCCAGATATCCAGACATGTCAAACAATGATATGAGAGTGCACCTGACAGATACAGCTGAAGATCTGGGCGCAGAGGGATGGGATGAAACGTATGGATATGGAAAGGTCAATGCTTTTGAAGCTTTGGCAATTTACATTCCCGATACATTTCCTACTATTCAGGATGCTGTGAACAACGTTACAAATGGTAGCACTATCATTGTCAGACCTGGCACTTACACGGAAAATGTAATTATTGACCGGGAGTTGAAAATAATAGCAGGATCTGAGAACATTTCGGATACCTTTGTGATGCCAGAAGTGGCGAATGAACCTGTGTTTTCTGTGAAAGCAAATAATGTGACCATAAGAGGATTTTCTATAACGGACAATGTTTGCAATTCAAATGCTGGTGTGAGTCTGGACAATGTCATGGGTTGTAACATCGCAGAAAATGAGATAGGAAATATGACTTATGGAATATTGCTCAGCAATTCCAGCAGCAATAATGTGGTCCTGAACAGAATTATATCTCATGGGGATTCAGGCATTTGTGTAACAAATACTTCCAATAATAATACCCTTGCCAATAACACAATTTCTGCTTTCTCATACTGTGGGATCATTTTGAACTCTTCGTGCTATAACCTGATGACAAATAATACAGTTACTTTAAACGATGCAGGAATTCGATTTGTAAATTCGGGCAATAATACTCTGTACAACAATATTATAACTTCAAATTACTATGGAGTGAACCTAAATCGATCCGATGATAACCAGATCTATGACAACTATTTTAATAACGAGAATAATGCTCTTGACGACGGATACAATGTATGGAACCATACTGAAATGTTGGGAATGAATATTGTTCAGGATGTAGTCATAGGAGGTAACTTCTGGCACGACTATGAGTATGGCGGTAGCCTGCCTTACAATTGTTCCGGGCAGATCGTTAATGGTGGAGATTATTTACCTCTTGATCCAAATCCCTGGAACGACATAAGTTCTGCTGGCGAACCGGATGGTAGCTACATCACCATAGGTGAGGTTATCGATGCATACAATTGCTGGCGGTTAACCAATACTACTCCAAAAACAGGAGCATCGGTCTCTATTGGCAATGTTATAGATATGTATAATGCCTGGAGATTTACCACTGCGATGTGATGATCTGAGGATAACAATATGGTTGTATCATATTTCACAATCAGTGTTTAACATTTATATATGAATTTTTTAATATATTCAGCAAAACGAAATGACAAGTTTTGTGTTCTTTTTTGATAATATATAGAATCTTAGAAACTAACTTTATATAATATAGGAACCATTTCTTTTAGAAAACTATCTAATTTCAGTACTATATTCGGAAAAGGTGTTAGTGGTGACGTTGAAACAATTTAAAAATTTAGGGATGATTGCTTTTGTCGTACTGATGATCTTCCCGTGTGGTGTATCTGCATCGGACTGGACCCAATTCCAGTTTGATGTTTACAATAAAGGGATAACCCCGGACAAGGCTCCCATAACATCTCCTGACCCAGGTCTTTCATGGGATTATATGTTCCCTGGAGGGGTTGGTCCAGGAAGTATTAGCTGCCCACCACTTATAGTAGGTGACACAATATATGCCACTACCAAGGGGCAGGTTTCAGCAATCAACAAGACAACTGGTCTTGAAAAATGGACTGTTTTTATTGATCCGAGTGGTTATCAACTAGGTTCGCCAGCTTACGGAAATAATACATTGTTCATACCTGGTAATAACGGAAAGATATATGCAGTTGACACCGATGGAAACATTAAATGGAGCGTTTTAGCCGGGGACTGGCTCTACACCCCAATAACTTATGATGAACATAAGATCTTTTTTGGGGATTGTAATGATTTTAACGGAGTGAATGGAAAATATTATTGCTATTATGACAACGGTACAAAATTATGGGAGAGAGATTCCAATACGGATGGTGGTTATTATTGGGCAGGAGCAACTGTGATAGGGGAGTATCTGGTCTTTGGTGATTCAGCAGGGCTTTTGACTTCAGTCTATAAAAATAACAAAACCATAAGGGATGAAATCGATGTGGGAACCGAATTCGGTATATCGGATATCGGAGGGATCAAATCGTCAGTATCGTATAATGAGGATAATAACAGACTATATTTCACTTCCAAGAAAGGCACTGAAGGGTATTTGTTTGCTCTTGGTTTCAATGCAGACGGCACCTTCAACAGATCAGAAAAATACTCTGCCAGTATTCTCGAAAGCACATCCACCCCGACATTCTATAATGGAAGGTTGTACGTAGGAGAAGGCGGATTAGGAAATGGTAAACTGTATTGTTTCAGAGAGTCAGACCTTAGCAAAATATGGGAGTATACTCCAAATAGTGGTGTAAAAGCATCTCCTGTGATAACTAGTGCATATGACAATGGAGATGGCGAAGTATACATATATTTCACTACAAACACAGGATCCAATTCAAGAGTTTACTGTCTAAGAGACTACCCGGGTAACACCCAACCTGAAGACGTCTGGTACTACCAGCCCCCTTCTGAAAAAAACCAATATACTTTGCAAGGGGTAGCAATATCTGATGGCTGGTTATACTATGGTAATGATGGAGGTTACCTGTTTGGACTGGCCACTGAACAAAGCATTGAACCAAGATATGTATTTGCAAATTTCACTGTTAATATCACTTCAGGAGATCCACCTTTATCCGTGGAATTCACGGATAGTTCTGTAAATGCTACTTACCTTGAATGGGACGTTGATGGCGATGGGGTTGTTGATTACAATGGACCAAATCCGACTCATACATACAATGAATCGGGGGATTATACTGTAACCCTTACAGCTAGCAATGCATATGGGGATGATACGCATATTGCTTACATTAACGTGGACTGGAACCCGTGGAATAAACCGGGTTCAGACGGAACGAATGCCTCTGGAGAGGCCGACGGCAGGTACATAACGATAGGTGAGGTCATTGATGCGTACAACTGCTGGCGGCACACCGAAAAAGCACCTGTCACTGAAGCATATGTTACGATCGGTAATGTGATCGATATGTACAATGCCTGGAGATTTAGCGAACCCATGTAACAGTGATTTTGAGGAAGAAATATGGATGTACGTCACATATTCAGCGCCCTATTAATTTGTAGTGCCCTGCTTGTTTTATTCAGCGGAGTCCATTGCGTTACTGCTGAATATGTGAGCGACACAAATCCAATTTCATCAGTAAGATCGATTGACGATGCTTTTTTGACCCCTGGTGATAATTGTACAGTTTTTGTAACACTGACAGCAGACCAGTCCATTACAGCCCCTGTCCTGAACGAAGATGTGCCATTGGGCTGGACTGTGCATCGCATAGAGGATGATGCCCATCTTTTCAAGAGTCTTGATGCTGAATGGATGTGGTTCGCTAATTTATTCGAAGGAGAGAGTAAAAGTGTTACATACAAAGTGACAGTTCCTCCAGATTCTGCAACCGGGACTTACATTATATGTGGCCGTGTTTCGGCTGAGGGCGTTGATCCAGTGGATACGAATGGAGATTATACTATTCATGTTGCATATCCTCCGGAAGCCGATTTTACCTCTAATATGACAGAAGGTTTTATACCATTAAGTTTACAGTTCACGGATCTTTCTACTGATGCAGATGAATGGAAATGGGATCTTGGTGATGGGGGTGTGTCTTCATTACAAAACCCTGTCCACACATATGATGATCCCGGAGTCTATACTGTTTCATTGTATGCAAGTAGCAACTATGGCAGTGATACTGAAACTAAAGCAGATCTTATCACCTGTTATTCTGTTGATTTTTCTGCAAATGTAACCTCTGGTTATGATTCTCTTACAATCAGATTCAATGATGAGTCTTTTGGGATAGATTCGTGGGAATGGGATTTTGGTGATGGGACAAGATCTTTTGAAGAAAATCCCGTTCATACATATAACTTGCCTGGTACTTATGAAGTTACACTAAATGGTAGTAATGATTTTGGGCATCATATTACCGTGAAAAATGGATACATTAATGTGTATTCTGTCGATTTCAACGCTAACGTTACTAAAGGTGATGCACCTCTTGCGGTCAAATTCACGGATATGTCTTACGAAGCAAATTTATGGAACTGGAATTTTGGTGATGGAGGTACGTCTTGCTTACAAGATCCCATTCATACCTACGACAAAGCTGGTAATTATACCGTTTCTTTGACAACAAGTGATGGGCAGATCAGCAAGACAGAAACAAAAGTTGGTTACGTGGAGATCAGCGAAGCCATTACAGCTTCCCGGAACATTTCGGAGGAATATGCTGACCCGGGTGATACTATCGTTGTTGCAGTTTCAATATATGCAGGTGGCAGCGATCTTACCGATGTTACTCTTTGTGAGAATGTTCCGGAAGGATGTAGTATTGTACCTATTCAAAATAGCAGTTTTGTGTACGATATTACGGATAACTGCTGGTATCTGAACAGTTCGCTATTTCCTGCCGGATCAAGTGAGATGATAATCTATGAGGTAAACCTGGATTCCAATGTTTCCGGTAGCCTTCACTTTGATGGTGTTATATCGGCCCTGAAAACAGATCCACCTATCCCATACATATACAATGTTAGCGGGGATAGTTCTCTACTTGTGAACGACTGGAATCCATGGAATGATCCGGATTCAGCAGGCTATCCTGATGGCAGTTATATTACAATAGGAGAGGTAATCGATGCATACAATTGCTGGAGATCCACTACTCCTGCGCCTCTTACAGGAGCAAATGTTTCTATCGATAAGGTCATTGACCTGTATAATGCGTGGAGATTCAGTAATCCCATGTGATGAAGATCAGGCATTAATTGCACTCAATTTATTCCCTTGATATCTATTCCTGATCGATCTACTGAGGTCTTGGTGGATGTAAGACCAAGCTCCAATAAAGAATGTTGGATATCCTCAACATTGAGGAGGTAAATTAATTTATTTGCATCTATCTTCAAAGCTTCATGGAATTCAAAGAACTTATCCAAATCGCAATCGAATGGTCAAAATGACCACATCAATAAAGGATTGTACAGAGAGATCCAAAACTGGAAATATTTGTTGTAGGATCTGGAAATTACCCACACGAGGTTAAAATGAACTTATTTTTGATCTAAGATAGTGATCTGATCCTGATATGTTAATATATAAATATGAAGATGCAAATCGGGTTTTTGAAAATGCATTCCTCCTATGCGGTATACACTTAGCAGAAAATGGAGTGGAAGATCAATTATTGATGTACTTTTTGGAAAAGAGCAGCTTAAATATGATGGCATTCGTTGACATAAGAAAAGGGTTTAGTTGGATTTTAAAAAAATATTTTCTAATTTTTGTTTCGTTATTTTGCCATAAATTTAGTAAACTATCAAATTATTCCTGCACCTATAAGTTCATTTATAGGCATCATACATAGCAGCTAAAACGAGATTATAATGCCTTGTTTTCTTGTCATCCATTCGTTGAAATATTTTTCAACATAAAAGGGATAAGAAATTTTTCTGAAGAGTAGTATATAGGTGCTTTTAGAATTATTGGGTTGATATAAGGTTATAGGATATAGTCATAAATCGTTGACTGATGAAAAAGCTGAAGTGAAGTTGTTTAAAATTTTATTTATGATGCCTTGTATTATTCGTTTTGCTAAAATGAATTAGCTGAAACAATACCTTTAAGTATATAAAAAGATATCAATTTTAAGTCGTGTGCCTAACTACGTGTATGAGAATCTTTTGATATAAAATTAGTTTTGGTGGATAGGTATGATCTCTAAATGTAATTTCACATTGAATGAAAAAATATGAGATATAGGAGGCTATAATCGATGAATAAAAAAATGAAAACAATAATAATTCCAATTGTTTTTTTGAGTTTAGTATTGCTCATTTCGCCAGCCATGGCGGAAGAAACAACAACTTATCCCTGGGAACAGTTCCTGAGGGATCCTGCACATTCCGGTCTGTACCAGTCAACACTTCCGGAAGCTTATGAACTTTCGTGGACCAGCAGTGACATAGATGCTGTCTTTGATGCCACACCTGTTGTTGCCGAAGGCAAGGTCTTTGTTAATTGCGACTGGGAATCGACTTCCCTCAAGGCATTGAATGTAAGCACAGGAGCCGTGCTCTGGACCACACCGGTGGACGAGGTTCAGTTTATGTCCTGGTCATCGCCTGCCTATCATGACGGGATGGTATTTACCTCTACAGGCAGAAACACCACCTGTGTCAATGCTGCAACTGGCAATGTAGAATGGACTTTCACAAACCCAACAGGCGAAGCTTCATGTAATGGCGGTCCAATGATCGCTGATGGGAAGGTCTTTTGCAGTGACTGGGCTGGAGGACACTATTACTGTCTGGATGAATATACCACATACCCCAACGGGCATGAGTTGTGGAGCTTCGCAGTTGCCACCACGAGCAGTGGCAATGGCCTCGAAGGTCCCAGGGCTCAGGGTACAGCAGCCTACAAAGACGGCAAGGTCTTCCTAACAAGTTATGATTACAATGCTCCCAGCTATGATGGGTACGTCTATTGTGTTTACGCAGATAACGGTTCGGAGATATGGACCACCGGCATTACAGACAATGCCTGCGGTTCACCAGCTGTAGGGGATGGGGTGGTATATGTCACAACCTATAATTTCTACGGTGATTCGGCAGTATATGCCCTGGACATTACAGACGGTTCCATTCTGTGGGAGACACCCATATTAAGAACAGATTCAACTCCTGCGATCGCCTATGGCAATATCTATGTCTCTACAGGATATATCCAACACAAGGTATACTGCATCAATGCCTCCAGCGGATCTATCGTATGGGAGACAGATGCCTCTGACGAAATCGGCGGCTGGACCGCTTCCGTGGCTGTGGCAGATGGCAAAGTGTTCGCAGGCAAGGTGAGCGAAAGTTCTGCAATGGTGCCAGGATATACAGATCTGGTAGAACTTGACGCATACACAGGTGACATATTGTGGAAGGCGACCGGGGGTGCCACACCCGCCATATCCGACGGCATCATTTACACCATAGCAGAGGACGGAAACGTATACGCCTATGACTCTGCAACCCCGACGATGGATATCGTTACAGATGATGTTAGCTTGTCCACAGAAAACGCCTATCCGTTCTACGACAACGAAATAACCGCTACCATAAGAAATGACGGAAACAAAAATGTTAACAATGTCTCTGTATCCCTCAAGGAAAACGGCACAGAGGTTGACAGCCATACCATTTCTGTACTGGGAGGCGGATGCAGCAGGAACGTGGACTTTACATGGGCACCCTCAGCTCCTGGAAATTATGAGATGACCGTGGAATCCTATTCTACTGATCCTATAACAGAGACCGACACAACGAACAACGAGATGTCCATTTACGTAACCGCACTAAGTGGTGATCCTGACCTTGAAGCTACAGAGATCACACCCTCTGCAGTCTATGTGGACCAGTCCTATGAGATGAAGGCCACGGTTGCAAACGTGGGATACGCGGTTGCAGATTCTTTCACCGTTGAGGTTAAAGAGGGCACAACAGTGCTTACAACCGAGACAATAACTTCCCTGGGTCCTGCCCAGAGCGCGGATATCACATTCACATGGATGTCCACGACAGCAGGAAACGTCGACCTGACGGTGAACGTAGATACCGGCGATATTGTTACGGAGGAAGACGAGACAAACAACCAGTTGGTGCAGGCAATTGAGGTGAAGCCTGAAACCCCTATTGAGGTGTTGCTGAATAGCGACTGGTCACAGTTCCAGAACAGCAACGACCGGAACGGCGTTACCGATGATTATGGTCTCTCGGAAAGCTCCGTCAGCCTGAAATGGAGTGCTGATGAGTTCAACGGCAATATCGACGTTACACCCGTGGTTGTAGAGGATATGGTCTATGTGATAGCTAACAGCGGAGTGGTGTATGCCTATGACAAGAACGACGGAACCCCTGTATGGCACAGGGAAACGGGAGATGCTACTGACCTGCAGTCTTCAATTCCTGCCTATGGTGACGGCAACCTCTTCGTTGCAACAAAAAGCGGGAACCTCTATGCATTCAATTCCACCATTGGAACTCCCCAGTGGGAAGTACATGTGACAGATGACAGCTTCGAGTGTCCTGTAACCTATCATGACCACAGGATCTATGTCGCAGATGGCATTGCACAGGGAGTGGGAACGAAATACTACTATTGTTACGACGATATGGGCACCAAACTCTGGAGCTATGCAATTCCCGACAGTGCCGGGTTTATCTGGAACGGAGCATCTATAGTAGGAGATTACATTATGTTCTCCACACATGAGGGCAAACTCATAAGCCTTGACAGAAAAGCGGGAACACTGGTGGACGAGGTAAGCCTTGACAGTAATGTAAGCTCCGAGATATCATTTGCAAAAACCGACCCAGGTATCTTCCGGTCTTCCCTCGTATATCAGGACGGATATGTGTATACCAGTTCCGAAAGGGGACAATCAATGGGTTATGTCTGGAAGGTAGGCTTCGATGCAGTGACCGGAACGTTCTCAAACCAGGGATGGTGTTCTGACCAGATATTCAGCACATCAACCCCGGCGATACATGACGGAAAGGTGTATGTAGGACAGGGTGAGCACGGCTATCCAGGTGAGCTTATCTGTCTGGACGACAACACTGGCACTGAACTGTGGTCATACAGCGTACCAAATGGTGTAAAATCTTCACCTGTGGTTTCCACCTACTATGACAAGCCCTGCATCTACTTCACCTCGGCAATGATGGACGGATCACTGTATTGTCTTGATGGTGACGGTGAGCTTATCTGGGAGTACAACGCACCGGATACTGACTATGTCCTGCAGGGTGCTGCCATTTCTGACGGTAAGGTTTACTTCGGCACAAACGGAGGCTACCTCTATTGTCTGGGAAGTGACTGGAACCCCTGGAACGACGTGCCATCAGCAAATGGCAGATATATTGCCATAGGTGAGGTCATTGATGCCTATAACTGCTGGAGATTTACCGACCCTGCCCCAAGCGGAGAACTGATTCCTATAGGCTCTGTCATTGACATGTACAATGCTTGGAGGTTCACTGAACAGATGTAAGGACTTACGCCTTAAAACATTTTGAATAAATACCCGGCTTAACCGGGTATTTATTCTACTTTTTTTTGGAAATATTCTGGTGAAAAAATGAAATACATTTCTTTTATTATACTGTTGATCACACTTACAATCATTTCAGTTCCTATCTCTGCTGCAACACCCGATATAACCGCCATCCGGACCATTACACCCGACAGCATCCCTGCAGGTAGATCCTTTGATGTCACCGTGGAGATAGTGGTTTTTAGGGGTAACTTCCTTTTCGGTACACCTATGAATTCACTTATATGTATCACACATAGCAGCTAAAACGGAATCATAGGGCTAGCTTTTCATGTCACACCATTCATTGAAACAATTTTCAACATAATCAGGATCCAACATATTTCTAAAGAGTGAACAGTAGATGCTTATGATGTGTTACTGATAAAAAAGCTGAAGTAGCGTTGTTTAAAATTTTGATTTGTTGATTATGTAATCCATTTGACTAATGTTATTTATCTAAAACAATACTTTTAAGTACATAAAAGACTTACACATTTGAGTCGAACGGATGCGGATTTATCTAATATTTTTTCGATACAAAATTGGTGTTGGTGAAAGTATGATCTCTAAATGTAATTTCATATTGAGTCGAAAACTGTGAGATTCGCCTGGAGATTCAGTAAACCAATGCAAGGACTACAGCAAGGCAACAATGCTACATTGCTGCCTGATAACAGACCAAAATAAAAATTGGAGTACGAATATGAATAAAAACATACTAAAAAATGGAATCATGATAAGTCTGATTCTGGTGCTGATGTTAGCGCTTGTAGGCGCTGCATCCGCACATGATGTAACGGTTAGCAGAACAATCACACCCAGTACTACTGTAGGCACAGGTGAGTCTTTTGAAGTGGTGCTTGACATTGAAGTCACAGGTACGTTGGGTGGCAGTAATCTGGCAACAGTAACGGAAACATATACAGAGACCGATTGGACAATCAGCAATATAATCGCTGATTCTGTCTTTGGAATATACGTAGATGGTACTCCAGGCCAGTACCAATGGGGTACCGGAATGAATGCAATTCCTCTTGGAACCTATCAGATATCATACAACATGACAGTGCCTTCTGACGAAGCTGTGGGTGCTTATAGCATTACAGGTGATTACAAGGATACAGACCACCCCACACCGGGAGTTACCACCACAGGCGACATGGATGTTACAGTAGAACTCGGTGACCTGCACATCTACCCTGGAGATGATTTCAAAACAATCATCGAGACAGCACCTGCCGGTTCAACCATCTACTGGCATGCAGGAACCTATGTCGGCTCTGCTGCAGTACTAATACCTGATTCTGTACACATAATCGGTGACGGTTCAGACGTTGTGGAACTTCAGAATATAGACATAGTAGATTCTGTTGTGGGTTTAACTGGAAATATTACTTATTCTGGAACCAGTGCCATAATTGAGGGGCTTAAGTTAGGTGTTGATTCTGGTCTTGAGCTCAATGACGTTGAAAACATAACAATAAGGGACTGTGTAACTAGTGTCGATCAATGTATGCTCGTTGATAGCGTATTGGTTGAAAACTGTATTTTCAATGGTCAACTGTATATTGATAACAGCACTGGTCTTGGCATAGGTGGAGCTATCATCAGGAATAATATATTCCAAGATCGAACTGATGATTTTTGCCTGAAAATCCAGTATGCGAATGATATATTGGTCACGGGCAACACATTCCAGAATACGGCTTCATCCAACTATATAGCATACTTAAGGGAAGACATGAATGCAGAGTTCAGTAATAACCATATGATGGATGTAGCAGCCCTTTATCCGATGTACATACGTGGTGGTAGCACTGTAATCAAGGAAAACACATACGAAAATTGTGCAGCAGCTGATGGTGTCTTCCGTTTCAACAGTGCAGACGCTACATTATACATGAACAATTTTGTCAACTCTGCACCTTATGTGACTGATACCAGCAGCGGAACTGTAAGCTGGGAATCCCCATCTGCTATCAGTTACGCTTACCAGGGCAACTCCTACACCAGCGTACTTGGTAACTACTTTGACACCTACTCTGGTGACGACGCAGACGGTGACGGTATCGGTGACACAGCCTTTGCACTTGCAAGCGGTAATGACAGCTACCCATTGATGGGTGCATGGGAAGAAGGAAATATTGCCGGTGCAGTTATCCTTTATCAGGGTACAGTTGAACTCGGATCAGATATGACCTGTGAATTCCACCCATATAACAACGCATCCGCTGAATATAACATTGCACCACTTTCAGCAATGGCTGCACTTATGGCAACCGGTCTTGACCTCGAGATCAGTGATTCCTGGTATCCAACTTACGAATGCTTCTCACTGGACAACATTGAAGACATCGAGCCACCAACCGAGACAGGCTTCTGGGCATTCTCTGTCAACGGTGTAGCTTCAGACTGGGGTATCGGAAATGTAAATGACACAGTTGTTGATGGTGACGTGGTAAGGTTCGCCTATACTGATTATATGACAGGTGAGCAATTCTATGCAGTGGAAATCACAGTAGAGGACACTGGCAGGGATGACTTCCTGTACTACGGTAGTGTTGACCTCGTGAATGGTGAAACCTACAAGTTCATTCCATACAACAACCCAACAAATGAATATGACATCGACTCCATGACCGCCTTTGGTGCACTCATCGAAACCGGTCTTAACACCATGGTGTCTGATGCATGGTATAATGCAGGTCTGGGCTCTTTCTTCTTGGATGCTATTGAAGGCACCGACACACCAACTGACTTCTCGACCTCTTGGGACTTCCGTGTAAACGGTGTATCTACAACATACGGTGTAGGAAATGTAGAAAATGATACTGTTGTCGATGGTGACTTGGTAAGCTTCGTCTATTGGGGATATACACCAGAGAGTGAATGCGATGCTGTACACATCCATGTGAACGAAGTCAGTTACCCTGTACTTGCCCAGAGAGACATTGCAAGCCAGAACTTCTACCAGGGCTTGCTCAGCATGGGTCAGACATCTACAAAGGTAACTGTAACCCTTGAAGCAAGAGAGGATATAGATTCACTTTCTCTTGAAGAGGTCATTCCAGCAAACTGGTCTATCACCCCATCCAACAACGACGGATCCATTTTCAAGGCTAACCTTACAGACGATACACGCTTTGAATGGGTATGGGCTGAAGCCTTAACCACAGGCGAAGTAAGGACCATTGAATACACGCTTACACTGGACGAAGATGCACTTGCAGATGATTATTATCTTGTAGGTACATCCTCTGTGTTTGTAGATGGTGCGGATGTAAACGACATTCCAGTAGTTGGCGAGGAACTTGTCAAGGTCTCAGATGCTGACTGGAACCCATGGAACGATATTGACTCCGAAGGTGGAGACCTCATTACCACAGCTGAACTGCAATCTGCTGTCAACTGCTGGTTGAACGATCTCCCAACACCTATTACCGGTGCAACTGTTACAACCGACAGATTGCAGATGCTGGTCTACTACTGGCTCAATGATCTGCCATGTACTGAAGGTGCAGACGCATAATCTGGTAAACCATTTTGAATAAACACCCGGCTTAACCGGGTATTTATTCTACTTTTTTTTTGGAAATATTCTGGTGAAATAATGAAATACATTTCTTTTATTATACTGTTGATCACACTTACAATCATTTCAGTTCCGATCTCTGCTGCAACTCCTGATATAACCGCCAGCCGGACCATTACACCCGTCAGCATTTCTGCAGGTGGATCTTTTGATGTCACCGTTGAGATCGTGGTTTCAGGAGGCAGCTCATTTCTCGGTACGCTTACAGAGGAATACATGGCCCCTGAAAGCATGAAAGAATGGACCATCAGCAATGTAAACGCTGATCCTGTCTTTGTGGATTTCGTAGATGGTCTCCCGGGAAGGTACGAATGGAGCCGTGGAATGGATGAGATCCCTGAAGGCACATATTACATTAGCTATACGATGACAGTCCCTGAAGGTGATGTTGAAGGAACCTATGCTATCGATGGCTACTGGATCGATGCAGACCATCCGCAGAGCCTTGAAGTTGCAGGGAAAGATACCATAACGGTAGATGGCGCAGCAATGGCTGATGAAGAAACAACTGCCTGGGCTCCTGCTCCTTCCGAAACACAGTTCGTTCCTGAAAGCAACGGATCATCAATTCCGGAAGATCCGGTATCTGAAGTGCAGGATAACAATAATAGCGAGAATGTGGAAAATGACGTGCAATCCATTTCAACGTCTGCATCTTCCGAAAGTCCGGTGAACGACGCTCCCCAGGAAAAACAGGAAATTCCGGCACTTAACGCAACATGGGTTTTAGTTTCAATAATTGTACTGGCCATGCTCTCGGGAAAAGAGGGGGATTACCCAAAACATTAATGAATGTTATCATATAATATCACACATATGCATTGAAGCATTATACAAAGTAGTTTATTCAAAAGAATAGGTGCGATATATGAAGATGAATTATAGATCAACATTTTTTTTAGTATTACTGATGCTTTTCCTTTGTATCTCCTGTTGCCTGCCTGCGGCGGCGGCAGATGTTTCTTTGACAAGGACGATATCTCCCCTGAGCATTGATAATGCCGGCGGATCGTTTGATGTGGTCGTAGAAATAGAGATAGCAAACGGCGATGCAACTGTGGGAACACTATCTGAAAATTACCAGTTTGCCGAGAACATGCCGGACTGGACTATCAGTAATATAGACGCTGACCCGGTTTTTATCCAATATGTAGATGGAATGCCGGGGTTGTACGAATGGAGTGGAGGCTTTACTCCAATTCCTGCAGGGATATATTATATCAACTACACAATGACAATTGGTGATCCCGAACAGCCAGGTACCTATGATGTATCCGGTTCCTGGGTGGATATCGATAATGCTGATGGAATTACTGTGACAGGGGACACACAGGTAACCATAGTAGGGATCCCCGTTTTCACTTCCACAGACTGGGAACAGTTCCAGGGCGGCCTATACAACAACGGAGTAACATCTGACAGAGGTCCCATCCAGAAACCCGACGTGACGGAATCGTGGGCCACCTATACCTATGGAGTTCCAATGGCCTATGGAATAGACACAGTGTCCCTTGTTGTAGGCGACCTTGTGTATTCAGTTACCCAGGGAGCAGTCTATGCAGTTGATAGGAATACAGGAGAAATAGCATGGACAGGTGAGATCGAAACAGGACCAACAGCACCACTGGGTGCTCCTGCATATGGCAACGGAAAGTTGTTTGCCACGGCTTTTGGTCATGTTTATGCATTTGACGCTATCACCGGAACCGAGCTCTGGAATGACAGCATCAATACTGAAGATCCCAGCATATGTCAGATAAATACTCCTGTTACCTATGATGACGGCAGGATCTATTTCGGAGAATGGTTAAGCTATGGTGATGATGACCGCAAATATTACTGCTATAATGAAGATGGTACCGAACGCTGGACTCGCAACTCATCAACAAAGGTGGGCTATTACAGAGCAGGCGCTGCTATCATCGGACAATACCTTGTATACCCTGATGATGCCATGCACATGACATCTGTAGACAAATATGACGGAACCACAGTTGATGAAGTAGATATGGCAGATCTGCTCGGCATAGGAGTCGCAAGGAATGAAATAAGGGCATCGGTCATGTATGACCCCCTATCAAAACGTCTGTATACTGCAACAGAAGATGGATACTGTATCTCCATCGGATTCAAGGCAGATGGTACTTTTGACACTTCGGATGCCCATAAATTTGACATCGGCAAAAGCACGTCCACCCCCACATTATATAATGGCCGGGTGTACGTAGGTACCGGCACATTCACCGGACATGGTGAGCTTTATTGTCTCAATGCAGAAGACCTGACACAGGTATGGAACTACACTCCAAACGGTGGCGTACAGGCATCTCCTGTAATATCCACAGCCTACGATGACGGGGATGGAGAGGTTTATATTTACTTTACCACTAACATCCTGAACGGAACAGCGTACTGCCTGAAGGATTATACTGGCAACACTGAAGCCGAACTCCAATGGACATACCAGCCACAAACGGAGCATAATGAATACACCCTTCCTGGTGTGACCATCAAGGACGGTCGCATATTCTATGGTAACGACCACGGCTACCTTTTCGGGCTTGCTGAATGGAATTTCTGGGATGATCCTATTTCAGAGGAAGGCGAGGCCATAACCACCTCCGAGCTACAGGAAGCTGTTCACCACTGGCTTACTGATGAGCCGGCACCGGTTACTGGTTCAATTATATCAACAGAACGATTGCAGAATCTTGTGCATAACTGGTTGATATCCTGATAGGGGTTTATGGCAGCAATAACCATATTTTGCTGCTATCTTTTCTTTTTTATATTGTCATAGTTACAACCTACTTTGACAGTTTTAACTTACTCAAAGAGAATGTTTTCTCTTTTGCTCAAAATTTCAACTTTTTTGTCAGGCGATCATATTAAACCGTTTCAATAAATTCATTTAAATTATCATGAATACCCCGCTTTGACCTCAAAATCTGTGATGATCTTATAACGCCTTTATTGATATTTTTTGGTGCTAAAATTGTCTGTGAGCTTATAGCTTACAAGAGCTTTCAATATCTTCTTGATGCCAATATCATGTTTTTTTTGTTTATCAAAAACAATGAGAAAATCAATGGCATCATAGAATTTTTCAACGGTCAGGATAGTTCCAATCGGAAAGAAGATATTATTGTTAGGAATTGTGGTATATGTCGTTACATTTTTGATCGAATCAACATAACTAAGAACAGTTATTAATTTTAGCTGTCAAACCTGCAATATAACTTCTTTTTGTCATTTGCGAGTCTGACTGATCTGTTTCCCAAAAAAAGAAGTAATAAATACCCGTTTACCGAGTATCTATTCGGATTTATTCACTAGTGATCTGCGCCGTCCGGATCGTTGATCCAGTATTAGACCAGAAGGTATCCGCAGTATCTACTCCAAAGGAATAAACTGACAATTTTGGATTGTTTTCGAAGATCATACCTAGCCATCACAACTTGTATAGATCGATCACGGGCGATCGCCCTTAGTGATCTGTAAGGGAGATCATTGATGCTTCGATACTTAAGAATGTGTTTTTGGATAACGCGTATTAGTTCAAAAATAACAGGGCTGATATCGGAAATCGAATAAAATAGCTCCACTCATCTTTTTTGAATGAGTTCGCTTTCATATAATAAGATAGTAATTTTAGGTAGCATAAGACTCCATGAGGAAAATTGGGTTGAAATAATAGAATCAAAATTAAATATTAGATCTGTTTGGTTATGTTTTAGCCTCACAGTTCCAAAGCAGTATAAGTTTAGTCAACAATCACAGGACATGGAATGGGCATAAGTTCAAGATACTTAAATTTATGGAAAAGAATAATGTATACTGGCATTAAGGTTAAGGAAAAACGCATTTGATCCTTGCCTTTATTTCAAAAACGAAGGAAAAGAAGGCAATCTCAAAAAGATTACCTTCAAAAACAGAGCCTTTATTCTGTTAATCCAAATATTTTCTTGTTGTCGTTACCGTAAACCAGCCAGCTGTCAGCAAAGGCGATACCTTGTAATGTATATGAAGAACCAGTAGGTCCCCAGTAGGGGCTACCGCTAAATTCTTCATCAGTGGTATCAAATGTGCAGGCATAGAGCCTTCCAGAAGCGGTATTTGTAGTTACATATACCCTCTCTTCCCCACTTGGGTATGTGGTGACAACAGGTGATGCTTTCACCGGCCCGTTTGTGTTACATGTATCCAGACACGTCAAAGTGCTCCTTTCATAGGCCTTTACAGCAGAACCATCAGTGCCCACGTAAACATAGTCAGACGTAACAGCTGGTGTTGTGGTAGTTCTTGCGCCTGTGGTTTCAGAATCAGTGTCATTACCATCAAGGTCTCCGGTTGCTGAGTTGAAACCGATTGCTATCAGATAGCCTTCTGTGGTGGTGTAGTAAATGGTACCATCATCATAAACAATACCTGAACGTATGCTACCAGCACCTGCCTGTATGCTTGAAGTCTCTATGGAATCTACCACATCGCCATCATCCAGATCGAATACCCGCACAGTACCGTCATCATCGCCTACTACTACATAGTTTCCGATAATTGCAGGGGATGTAAAGTAGAACCCGCAGTCATTATCATATTTCCAGTTAACAACACCTGTATCTGCATCCACGCAGTAGAAATAACCATCATCGGTTGTGTACGTCCCACTCATGTGTGTGGATCCGAAGTAGATGGCGTCCTGACCGGAATCGTACTTTATTGGAGTGTTCAACTGGTGACTACTTGGGAATTCTGTACTGCTGGTGTTTGACCAGATCGCAGTACCGTTACCGGAATGAAGTGCATGGATTCCCGTAGATGTAGAGGCGTTACCACTTGAAAGACCTACATATAGACGCTTTTGTGCATCATCGTATGCGGGTACGCTAAGTTCAAAGTTTCCTGAACCTCCAAGCTCATCGTTGCACCATACCTGTGTACCATTCGTCAGACCTATTGCATAGATATCACCATTGTAATACACATTGTACGTGATACCGTCACCAATAATTGGAGCGGATTCCCATCCAAGCCATCCACCACTGGCTCCTGTAAAAGTCCAGGTATCACTTGGGGATGGAGTGAAGTCATCTGGAATGTCCTCACTTGTGACACCATTGTTGTAGTTATTCTTTTGGAATGTCGGCCAGTCAGAAGCAGATGCTCCGGTTGCTAGCAAACTCAGCACTAACATTGTAGCGAGGGCTAGCCCTAAAGATTTTATGTTCATTTTATTATTTCCTCCATAGATAGTCTATGTTATCGTCAACGGAAATCCAAAACAGGACTTTCATCAACTTTTTGTGGGAAACTTTATTAATGAGAAATAAAGAATATGAACAATGGTAGTGGAATCTTGAAATCAGTAAATGTTGACGCAAATTGATTTCAGGAATCCCCCTACTACCCTTATTCTTCAAATTTTATTTCTCAATAATCCCATTTCTAACAAAGATATGCGCCTTTACGCAACACATCATAATAATGGTGATTATGTTATGGAATATATAGTTTGCTAATGAGACCATACGCATTAGTAGTATTGGTTATGTATATTAATATGAAGGGTAACTTAAATTAATTTTATCGATTATATGTTTGTACAATGGATAATATAATTATGAATATAGCTTTTTTATATATAATAAATTGCAATAAATGTTGTATTATTTGAATGTATGCAATCGTTTATTTAATAACAAACAATTTCTTAAAGAATTACATAGATAGAGAGGAGATTAACTCAATTTTCAGGGTTACTCACGATGGAACAGCCATCACATCATTGCAGAGTTTAACGATTTAGATAGTTTCTCAAGAATAGAACACTATGTGAAGTAGATCGATGATTCAATTGAAGGGGCAGGTATAACATTTCCAAGTTTTTCAGATTGGCTGCGAGTCATTATTCCCCCTCATTTGTCCCGATCTCCAGCCACCTCAAAAAAGTAGCTGAAGACACAGTATCCCCAAGCCCCACAGTGGACACCGGCTTTTCACAGATGATGGTCGGCAGGATACACACCGAAAAGTCCCTGTACTCCCCACATACACCGCCCTCAAAATGTTCGCCACCAATAAGATCCTGCAATTTACTTACCTGCCTTATCCCTTCTTCACTTCTGGCAAGACCAGTTACCGATTCCTCAAGTTGTAATCGCTCAGGCAGTCTTCCTGATGCTGCAAAAGCTGCCGCACACTTCACACCAAACTACATGCTCTGCATTTCAAGACGCGGCCTGGAAGCTCCTTCAGTAAAAATGCTCATCATAAAATCACGGGTATGCAGGACGATCTTCTTCAGGCCGGTGGATGAAGCACACTTCACACAGGCATCCATAATTGCGCAGGAATCCATTTTTCGTATCATGTCCGAAGGAACACCATGCAATTCAGTGAGCATTACCAGTTCATCCTCGTTCATTCCGATACTATCCACAGTACCGGCAAGTTCGGTGAAAATGGAAACACCCATATCCACACTCATGAAATGTCCCAACTCAACATGGATCGGCAGATATGGATTGCGTGCTTTCCAGTCCTTTAATTGTGAATGTGCCTTTTCAAAACGCTCAAGATACCCGGAACCGTCAGGATAGCATTTCTGCAGCTGATTGAAGCCTGAAATGATCGCCCCATCCATCTCGGTCACATGCTCACGGCTGTATTCTTCGAATTCAGGAGTGATCGTAAGTTCCGTATTGATATCATCATAAGTTGCAATGAAACGGTTTTCTCTGGGTACCATCACCTCTGTGCCAAAAACATTGAATCGTGTTCCACTGCTAAAATCAAAAACAAAATGGATGATCTCATTTGCATCTTTGGAGGTTGAAGTATCCTGTGGAACAGACTCTCCTGAAAAGATTATGTTCCCGCCTGACATCAATGCCTTTATCGAATTGATGTCACCAACTGCATTCATAACGACCTGGTCTGCACCCATGTGAGACATGACGTTTGCCATTATTCCCATATTACCGCCAAGCCGTATCTCACTCTTCTCATAATAACGGCTTTTCAGGAAATGAAAAACATCATCCGAATAAATGAACCATTCGGCACCTGTGCCTTTCTGCATGTGAAGGACCAGTCCTGCAACAAGATCGGTGATCGATCTTATCTCACCCGGACCATCGTATATCTTCTCAAGCAATTCATCCTTATCCACCATCTTCAAAAGATCTGAGATATCCTCCCCGGTTATCGTGTACACAGCATCGATGTTGACATTATACCCACAAAGGACTTTCATGAAGATCCCTCACTCACTTGATCTTTGAAAGAAATCCTACAAATGAAGTCGCAGAGATCGCAGAATCAATGATAGCATCACTCAAAGGAGAATCCGGATATGGATGACCGATACACCCCGCCATAGCCATAATGATATTTATTCTTTTCGCCGCATTGCCCATGAAAGAGACAAATATGAACATAATGACGATCAAAATGAACAAGGAACAGATGCAATTAGAAATTACGGATGAAGTTGTGAAGGAAGAATAGAGAGAATATTAGAAAAAGAACAGAAAGAGCGGAACAAAAGGAAAAAATGGGGCAGCTTGGATCGAAGATCGATCTTGCTGACACCCGCATGATCCAATATATACAGATATATCGGAATTAGAAAGTATCAAGTTCGCCTTTGACCACCATGTCAGTGATCTTGGTGATGTTCTCAAGCCAGTCGTCAATGACCACTTCTGCTTCAGACCTGATGGCAGCAAAGTTCGCACCATCTTCAGGGATGACCTGTGCACTTGCCACGAGTGGCTGATCGATAGGCATTCCGATCTGAGAGAGAAGCTTGATATGGACATCGCTTACTTCATCAACAGCACTTACAACGTCCCTTGCCATCTGTGTAGAAAGCAGGTTGTAGATCTTACCAATGTGGTTGATAGGATTCTTACCGCTTGTTGCTTCCATGCTCATTGGCCTGCTTGGAGTGATAAGACCGTTGCTTCTGTTCCCACGACCTACTGAACCATCATCACCCATTTCAGCAGATGTACCTGTAACGGTAAGGAAAACGCAGTCACAGCCACCATCGACCTTATCAGCAGCATTGATGCGGGCTGAAACTGTCCTGTCAGTGTACTTGGTAGCAAGATCAAGAACGTACTCGGTCATCTCTTCCTTTGCATTTATGTAGTGGTCCATGTCATCGATGTGCCTGCCTACCATACCACAACAGATGGTAAGAGAGATATCATTATTATCCCTGAGACCCATGACCTTTATATCTTCCCCGATTCCAGGGATCTTCTTTTTCTTAAGGTCTGTCAAAAGCTGCCTCTCGGTGTTGTAGACGACCTGTTCAAGTTCAGAGAAAGGAGCATGGCCCACACCGAATGAGGTATCGTTCGCCATTGGAATATGATCCCTGGTGAAAACATCCCTGAGGTCAGAAGAGCCCGTCCCAAGCTTGCAATCAATGATCATATCGCGCTCAAGGTCCATACCGGGAATGGTATTGCGAACATATTCGCGTGCAGCCTGAAGGGCAACTGCCTCTGCAGGGATCTCCATACCATCGAATTCCATGGTAGCCCTTCCGACAAGAAGAGTGTAAATAGGCTTGAGGACCTCACCGCCTCCGAATTCCGGCCTGGACCTTCCTGCAACGATCTGGGTCTCATCTGTGTTGTGGTGAAGGATAGCTCCACACTTGTCAATGTATTCTTTACAAAGAGCACGGCTCACAGCTTCTGCGAGACCATCACTGATACTGTCCGGATGACCTATACCTTTCCTTTCAACAAGCTCGGTCTCCTGTTTTTCTATAGGAGTCTCATGGAGATGTTCGACTTTGATATTTCGGATCATATTTAGCCTCTTTTTGATAAATTTGATAAATCAGATAGAAATGTGAAAACCACATGTCGGTTGGATTCAATCTATAAGATGAACAATTTATATATAATCATTACTACTCATGTGCACATTCATAACCTTCAGTAATAAGAGTAGATGATGAAAAAGGATGGAAATGATCGTAAACATTCTCAATGCTACCATGCAATACTTATAAAGGATAAATGTGTTTCAAGACATAGACCCAAGAACAGTTCTATAATAGATAGAACAAAATACAACTAAACCCGTTCTGTGAGAAGGACTTCATATGATACGTATTGCAATACCTAACAAAGGAAGATTACACGAGCCCACCATACAGATGTTCAAGGAAGCAGGACTTCCCGTACTTGGTGGTTCCAACAGAAAGCTGTTTGCAAAAACAAACGATCCGGAGATCACATTCCTGTTCGCAAGAGCAGCCGACATTCCGGAATATGTTCAGGATGGGGCGGCAGATGTCGGCATCACCGGACTGGACCTTATCTCTGAGACCGAGTCAGATGTAGAGATGCTCCTTGACCTCAAATATGGAGGAGCAGACCTTGTACTTGCAGTACCTGAAGAATCAGACATCTCATCGGCAAATGACCTTGAAGGAATGCGTGTAGCAACTGAGTTCCCCGGCATCACTGCAAGGTATTTCAAGAACCTCGGGATAAACATTGATGTAGTAAAGGTCAGCGGTGCATGCGAAATGACACCACATGTTGGCATTGCAGATGCCATTGTGGACATTTCCAGTTCAGGAACGACACTTGTGATGAACCATCTCAAGGTAATCGAAAAAGTGTTCTCATCATCCATATATCTGATCGCAAATCACGAAACGGCAAAAACGGAAGAGAAGATAGAACACATCAAAACAGCCCTTGAGAGCGTAATGCATGCCAAAGCAAAGCGATACTTAATGATGAACGCTCCAACCACAGTGGTCGATGATTTAAAGGAAGTGCTTCCCGGACTTGCAGGACCAACTATAATGAAAGTCGAATCCAAGGAAGATATCGTGGCAGTACATGCCGTCGTGGACGCAGACATCATCTTTGCCACCATTACAAAGCTTAAAGCTGCAGGTGCTTTTGACATACTTGTAATGCCTATCGAGAGAATGATACCCTAAAGGTGACAAAATGAGCTTTGAAGTGATACCAGCAGTCGATATGAAAGGCGGCAAATGTGTACAGCTCGTTCAGGGCGTACCCGGAAGCGAGATGATATCCCTCGATGACCCCGTTGAAGTCGCCCTTGACTGGGTTTCCCAGGGCGCAAGGACACTACATCTTATCGATCTTGATGGTGCAATAGAAGGAAACAGAACAAATGCACCCATTATAAAGAAGATCGTCGAGAAATGCAAACCCCAGGGAATATACATCCAGGTAGGCGGAGGAATACGTTCCTTCGAAGATGCTGCAGCTTTACTCGATATTGGCATTGACAAAGTTATCCTCAGCACCGCTGCATTAAAGGATCCCGAACTTATCAAAAGGCTCTCCGATGAATTTGGAAGTGAACATATAAATGTTGCACTCGATTCAAAGAACGGAAAGATATCCATCGAAGGATGGACAAAGGAATCAGAACATACAGCAGTAGAAATGGGAAGCCAGTTTGAAGAGAAGGGCGCTGGAAGCATTCTGTTCACCAACATTGACTCCGAAGGTCTGTTAAATGGAGTGGACCCGAAACCTACTGAAGAGCTTGTCAATGCTGTCACCATACCCGTGATCGCATCCGGCGGTGTGACCACCCTTGAAGATATTGTCACACTGAAGAACACCGGAGCAGCAGGTGTTGTTGTTGGGAGCGCACTATACAAGAAAAAGTTCACACTGACAGAAGCAATAGATATCATCAGTGATGAAAATTGATCATCGAAAACGGCAGAGGAACAGCATGAGAAACGCAAAGATCGCACGTAAGACAAAAGAGACGGATATCCGGATGGAACTCGAGCTGGATGGCAACGGTTCATCGAATATTGACACAGGCATCGGTTTTTTCGACCATATGCTTACCGCTTTTGCAAGACACGGAAATTTTGATCTGACCATCGAAGCCACCGGTGACCTGATCGTTGATGAGCACCACCTGATAGAGGACACCGCAATAGTTCTTGGCCAGGCACTCTCTGAAGCACTCGGAGATAAGAACGGGATCGCCAGATTCGGAGATGCACGCATCCCAATGGATGAAGCCCTTGCAGATGTGGTTCTCGACCTTGGAGGAAGGACCTATCTCGTAATGAATGCTCAGTTCGAATCACCAAGGGTCGGTGAAATGAACACACAACTTGTGAGACACTTCTTTGAGTCCCTCACAGACAATTCAAAGATGAACCTGCACATAACTGTCACAGGTTACAATGACCACCACAAGATAGAGGCCCTTTTCAAGGCCTTTGCATACGCCCTCCGCCGTGCTGTCAAGATTGAAGGCGAAGGCATCAAAAGTACAAAAGGTGTGCTTTAAAGCAACCTAACAAAATGGAAAAGCCGTATTATTACGGCTTACTTGAACTTTTTTTGCAATCTTTTATAAAAGTCCTGCTCCGGACCATTTGACTTTCTTGACAGACGCTCGACTATGAGCTCAGGAGTGCTCTTTGCAACATAATTGTACCTTGGCGTCCTTTCAACTATAAGGTTCAGTTCCTTATCAAGCCCGCTTGCCTCGATGCCATCAACACGTACATTGCATTCGGTGTTCTCAAGGATCAGTTCTGATAAATGGGACACAAAAATTGACATGCCGTTATCATTCTCAGAAAGCACCTCCAGTATTCCCGAGATTATCTTTGCAGAAGCTCCCGGCTCAGTAATAGATTCCAGTTCATCTGCCAGAACAAGCTTTGAAGAATCGTTTGCAACAACTGAAAAATCAACAAGGGTGGTCTCGAAAGCTCCTGCATCCAGAGTACCTTTGGATTTTCCAAAATGATAGAACTCTTCCGCAAGACCTATCTCCATGTTCATGGCAGGAGTTGGGAAGCCCATGTGAGCAAGGATAACACACTGTGCCACCAATTCAAGCAGAGAGGTCTTTCCTCCTGAATTGACACCACTCAAAAGGACAACTCGACTGCCATTCCCATCGGGATCATAGGAGGTATTGCCTACTGAATAATCGATAGGTACGACCGAACCATGCCTCGTTCTTATGAAAAGGTTCGATGCACCCTTGAACGCAATGCCCGTCCCTTCAATGAACTCAGGAAGATGAAGGTCGAACTCCTTTGCAAAGCAACCTATAGAAAAACCCACATCGAAATCAAGGGCTTCGTGAACCATCCTTTGTGCAACATCATGGAACTCTGAGAGTGTCCTCGCAATATTGCATTTGTGCCGAACCTTTAGTTTTTCCACTTGATTTGCTATCTGCTGCTTAAAGGAATACAGGCATTCCTGTTTCACTTCAAGGGGATGAGTGATCTCATCCGAGAAAAAGGAATCAAGGGACAACAGCTCATTCCTTTCAAGCGCAAGGTCCGCCACGATCTTCTCTTTTGCGGTCTTGATAACAGAACTGTAAGAATGGAACAGCTCTTTTTCGAGCAGGTCTTTTATCTCCATTTTCCCGTTCATCACCTTAAGCATGTCCTGACCGCTAAGCGTAAGTTTGCTCTCCTCCAGACAGGAATTAAGAGTGACATTGGCAGCAGTAATGGTTTCTGAAACACAATTATCGACATTTCTGGAGATCATCATAAGGCGATCGATACTATTATCAGAACCCTCCCTGACATCCCCATCCCCATCTATAAGAGAAAGGGTCTGCTTTAATCTTTCAATATCATCGTCCGCAATATCTTCAAGGGAACATATACCTGAACAGCGTAATATCTCAACCATTTGGATACAGCATTCAAGCGTATTAAGATTCCTCGCAAAGAAGTAGATCTCCTTCTCCGGCACTATCTGCCACATATTTGCTTTGCGAATATCAGGAATGAACTCAGGATCAACATCTTCAGGAAGGTCAAAGGCCATGCACTTGTCATCAGCAGCAACAACATGGGAATACCCCCTTGCAGTATCAACGAACTCCCCCGCACCCTTCACGAACTGGACATCCAGAAGATCCCCGAACATCTGCCGTGCAACCTCATACTGCTTGCTATCGGCGGTCAGAATTGCCCTGGACCTAACTTTCGGTGGTACGCATTTGACATCCAGAGCCTTTACATTTGACAGAAGCGAGATCAGTTCTTCATTGTCCCCCAATACACAAGCAGTCCTAATATACCCGGCAACATCCTTCCTAATATCCTCGATGAGTGCCTTTTTGCTTGCAGGATAAGGTATGTAGACATGAAGCTTGTCCTTCGCATATCTTGTATGTGTGAACTGCTTGATGATATCCAGGAGCCTCTCATAGATATCCGAAGCTTCCTTTGTCTTAAGGAAATCTTCCATACTAACACCTTCGAACTGTGCACGCACTTCGTGTACCAGAGAAATAGCATATCTTTGCCCTACTCCTTCAACTTCGGAAATACTTGCGATGTCACCGCTTAAAATAGCATCCATTGCCCTATCCTCCCCACCAAAATGCTCCTGAAAGCGTTTCGCCATTTTCTCACCAATACGCGGAATATCCTGTAACCCATTCATTTTCTCACCCATATTCATGCAAAACTATCCAGGGTACAGCCGGCAATGCCCCTTTCAACCTTATAACGATCTCTTTTTGACATCTTGCTCATCGAAGCAGAACTTTTGGGCTGCATTTTCTTTGCAAGCCCATGATTTCTCCTTGAATCTATCATCTGGGAATTATAGTAGAGGTCCCAGAGCTCATCCACATCATCCGATGTCGATGTTGACCGAAGGCTTTCCACAAAGGATGCGGTGATCTTTGCAACCCTATCAAGTCCAATAAGATCGCCATTGCCTACCCACGCAGAACCATTTTTGATAACTGCCACAGGAACGTCTGGATTTTTCCTGACAAGCCACCTGCAGAACATATCCGCGATATCGTGAGGAGTATCAATAACAACAGACAGTATGCCACCTTTAAGCTCCGGTCGTGCGAACATACACAACCTCTCGTATGCCTTGCCAACCTCGCGCATATAATTATAATACCGTTTTGCGATCTTGCCCTTCCCTGAATAAAGTCCATCAGTATCGCCATTACAAGAAACCAACAGTCGCACAAGCCCAGCAGGATCACACTCCTTGTGCCTTAGAAGAAGATCTACGTACCGTAGAGGATCGGGGTCGAACCTTGCCATACGAGGTTTACTTTTTCCGAATATCTCCTTGGATAAGGACTCGGACCGATAAGAAGGATCAAAACCTACCATATTGATCTCACCCTCGATACCTGAAAGATCGAGTTTCCCCTTAAGCTCCCCCACATCGCTCGCAAATATCAGTTCAGAACCAGGATCTTCCCTGAAAGCTAAACATGCAAGCAGCACACCCTCTACACTGGACCTAAAAGCTATTATCATGAGCAAGCCCCCATAAAAGAAGAAAGGTTCGTCTGCCTTGAACCATTGATCGAAATGTAGGACCTTGCACGGGAAACTACGACACCCACCCGGGAAAGTTCCTGCTCGGAAACTATCGGACGGGCTCGCACGATCCGGTTAGCGCTTATAGGCCCGATACCGGGAACAAGGAGCAGATCGGACATTTCAGCGGAATTGATATCCACCGGAAAACGATCAGGTTGCGATCGTGCAAGCACTTCCTTCGGGTCAGCATTTGAGAGATACCCATACTCATCGTAGATCTCATCGAAATCGCTTGACATGAGACCATAGTCCTTTAAAAGAAAGGACATCTGATACAACCTCTGCTCACGCCATTTCGGCGAAGGGGCCCCATTCTCAAGGGGAGTATCAGGCACAGGGTCGAAGCTCATAAAATAGGGTCTTCGCAATGCATACTTGTCCATGAACTTGTTGACCGTCTTCACGACCTCTTTGTCAGACTCAGGGACCGCACCCACCACGAATTGAGTGTCATTTGCACCAACCATTTTTCCCATACCGCAATATTCACTTCTTTTCTTCTCAATGAGGTCCCTTGTCCATTTCAGCCTCTGCAGAACATCGTTCTTATAATCGAAATTCGGACATATCTCTGAATAATTAACGGAATTGGTAGTCTCCGCATTAACACCGAATTTATCGGCATGATCTGCGATCTGCTCAAGCAGATATTTCGGAGTGCCAGGCATCACACGAATATTGATGTAGCCTTTAAACCCCTGACCACGCAACAGCTCCACCACCTCTAATTGCTTCTGCGAAGTATACTCTGCATCCCCCATGATGCCGGAAGACAGAAACAGACCCTCGATGGCATTCCTCCTGTAAAATGACCAAGTGATCTTTGCAATTTCCTCAGGTTCAAGGGATGCCCTTTTAGTCTCACGCTCACAGCGATTTGGACAATAGGCACACTCCCCTGCACAGGAATTCGATAACAGTGTCTTATAGAGCTGTATGCACCGTCCATCGGGACCAAAAGCATGGCAGACAGCACTCTGATTGCAACTGTCATATTTAGTACCTGCAGAGAGGATCTGCATTCTCTCAGATAAGGTCCGATGATGTTCGTTCTGTCTATAAGCACTCATTGGATGATAAATTGGCACTTAATTATATAACCGACAGCCAAGCGAGGTGAAAGTATTATTTAAAAGAATGGCAAAAAACCGTATAAAAAAGAACAGTGTAAAATAATGTAATAATAGGTAGGAACAATGCAAAAAAGAAAGAAAATTGATAAGCGTTCAAAGATCATTTCTTGACATGAATATCAAGTTTGATCTTAGTGACAGGTTCAAGTTTCTTCCATTCAATAGTTGTGTCCTCATCAAGTACACAGTTCTGAACTGACTTCTCAGAGAACTCGCCATTTATCTCATAAACATAGAGGCCTTCATCCCCATCTGTAGAGATAATAACTTCCCTATCGCCCTTCTTTTTCACCTTTATTGCAGCCACACCGCGCAGAGCATCCAGAAGGGTAGTACCTTTTTCAACCTCTATGACTTTGTCGGTGCAAAAGAGTTCATGGCGATATAGATATTATCCTTATGTGGTTTCAGCACATGGGTCTTCCCAAATATCCTGCGCTCAACAAGATTCGCAGCTTCCAATATCTTAACATGCTTCGCAGCAACCGGAACAGAGATCTCTAGCGTTCTTGCCAACTCGGAGATATGCATCTCATCCTCACTAAGCAGCTCAAGCATCCTAATGCGTGTATCGCTTCCCAGTGCGTTAAATACGTTGTTTCCCAATTGGCTCATACATGTAAATAGAGAGATTCCATATATAAGAGTATCATCCCTATTTTTAAGCAAATGTACAAAAAAATATTATAATTAACTGTTCAAAAGTTCTACCCATCTCAAAAAAGTAGCTGCCATGACCGTGTCCCCCAACCCGACCGTAGAGATAGGATCATCACAGATCAAAGTTGGCAAGATACAAACATTAAGGCCACCATATTTTCCACACACACACACACCTGACCCTAAACAAGAGTTCACATGGACATGATCCCCGCCCATGAACTTCTTCACTCTGCCAACCTGCTCCACCCCATATTCACTTACGGAAAACTCACTCACGGAATCCTCAAGATCGGACCTAAGCGGAAGTTTACCTGTCGCTGCAAAAAATGCAGCACACATAATTCCAAATTCCAGACTCTGTATCTCATGATCACATGAAGAGACCGTATCTCTAAAGACCGATACAATGAGATCACGCGTATGGACAACCATTTTCTTGAGGCCGGTTGCACGAATACATTTCACACATGCTTCAACGATAATACTGGAATCTATTCTCTGGAATCGTTCTTCTGGAATGCCATGTATCTCAAATAGCATACCTATTTCATCCTCGTTCATCCCAATACTGTCCGCAATACCCGAAAGTTCCGTAAATATGAAAACTGCCAGCTCAGAGGTTGAAAAATGTCCAAGCTCGGCATGGACCAGCAGGTCCGAATTCAGCACTTTCCATCCCCTCATCAAAGACCGGGCCTTTTCAAACTTCTCAACAGGACCAGAACCATCCGGATAAACTGAACGAAGCTGATTAAAACCTGAAACGATAGCACCATTCGCAACTTTTACATATTCACGACTGTAATCTTCAAAAGCAGGAGATATATAGAGTTCAGTATTCACATTATCATAAGTAGCAATGAATCTGTTCTCCCTCGGAACAGTAATATTCTTCCCGAAAAGCTCAAAACGAAGCCCTTTCTTAAAATCAAAGACAAAATGGACGATCTTTTCCTTAGCACCTTTAAAAGTGCTTTTTACATCATTATCACTTTCTTCCGGAAAGACCACGCCCTCCCCCGATATCAACGGACTTATCGAACCAACATCACCCACTGGATTAACGACAACCTCTTCTGCCCCCATCTCTGACATAACGTTTGCCATGATAGCCATATTACCCCCAAGCCGTACCACTGCTCGCTCATAAAAATGCTCCATCAG
>NZ_JAUVEY010000057.1:0-12548 GCF_030594565.1 Methanococcoides sp. | reverse complement strand
ATCTCAAAAGAAACTGTCTCTGGAACGTATTTCCCAAGAGCTATCTGGGTCTCTGCGAACAACAGGCGTTTGAACACATTACTGGGGATCGGGGGCAACCATGTGGAAGCAATGACCCTGTCCTTCTCTACAAGTGCCGGTTTTTCAGCTTCAAGGGTTGCGTTCATTTTTTTAAGGAAAGGGGAGCAAATGCCGCGTAAATGTCCTTTTGCTTCAAGTTTTATAAATCCGTTCTGATGTTTCAGATCGATGGTAAGTCCCGGGATGGAGAGCACTGTTATCTCTTCTTTATCCGGTGATGTATCTGTATTCTCATCCACATTTCCCATTTTAGAGTCCTCGTATATCATTATAGGTTTGTTGCATCCTCTCCGGGAGTCTGCTTATCTGGGCTGAAAATAATGCGCTCCTTTATCTTCCATGGTCATGTAAGCCTTTAGCTCCCCATTTCCGATAACGCCTTAGTATAAAAATTGAACCTCGAAAGTGGCAGGTCCACTTTCAAGTCCTCCCTTAAGGAGAATTACATCATTGTCGAAAGCTTCGTTACCAATAAGTTCATGGAACTCTGGTATTGAAGTCGAATCTCGATACATCTAGACCCTCTCAAGGGAATAGTTCAATGATGATGTGGGATGAACGCGTTTAAACAACGCGTTCTGCAAATGCGAGGTTCCCACTGATCCTCTTGATCTTGATCTTCAGGACATCACCTTTTGTGGCGCCAGGTACGAATATGGTAAATTTAGCAAGTTTAGCAATACCGTCGCCCTTTGAACCGACAGCATCTATTCTTACTTCATATTCCTCACCTTCTTCAACTGCGTCACGTGGTGTGGCAATTGTAGTTCGCCTCTTCTTGACAGGGCGATGTGCTCCACAGGCAGAACACTTTAAAATAATTATTCTGTCGGATTTGACAAGCTGGGTATCAGGACGGTTACATTCGGAGCACATTACGTACTCTTCCACATATGCCTCGATGTTCGACTTTATGTTCTCCTTGGGGAATTTTCCCTGGAAGATAGCACGACTGCCTTCGAGTTTACCTGCAGTACCCATTTCCCTTGTGAGGAATTTCATAAGATGATCTGGGTCCCTGTTCAGAACATCTGCGATATTTGCAAAGTTCTCCAGAACGGTTGTCTTACCTTCTATGAATATCCTGGGTTCTGGAATTACGAAACGAACGTCCGTAGTTTCCACATCAGGGAGATTTTCAATAGCCCTATTCAACATCGTTTCGTAATCATCCATTTTGATACCCTCTTGTTATATTGAAATGTATTTATCTTACCAGTTCCTGGCCTTGATCTACTACGATCGTGACTGGAGTTGGTAATTTCTGACCAGCCCTTCTCAGAGCATCTTTTGCAATGACGAAGTGCTCTTTGTTGACTGAGATCGTAAAGATCTTCTGTCTTGCGGATACCCTTGCAGCAGTACTGACATTCTTTCCGTATGCAGCTCTCATTCCACTTGATACACGGTCTGCTCCTGCGCCGGTTGCCTGCTTGTTCTCTCTCAGTACCTCGTGTGGGTAAACCCTGAGCTTCATATGGAACCCGGTACGTCCTGCTGCTGATGTCATTGCTCTGTTAGCAGTGATACGTGCAGCTTCAAGAGCTGTGTGTCTGATCTGGCATCTTTCATCTGCTAGAAGTGTTATCTTTACTGGGAATTCAGCGGTCTTGTTTCCCATATCGAAGTGAATGACCTGACTGCCTGGTACACCGCCCATATATTTCCTTCTGGTGAATGAGCGTGACTTCACATTTCTATACATACTTGCTGGTTTTCTTACCATGAGTTTAAGCCTCCTTGAATTATATTATTATGATCTAAGAACGCACTGTCAAGTTCTTATCTTTTTCAGGCAGGTTATCCTGACTTGGAGTAGTGCGTCTTGAAATTCTTTAAATTGTTAATGTGTCAATGGTGCATCCCCCTATTACTTAGGGGTTTATAAGTCTTATCAATAGAATCATAATCTATTGTTTTTGATGAATTTTTCATTATGGTGCATCAAGTATAATTAGCTTTTGAAAAGACCGGTTCTATTTATATATGGAATAAAGTTCCTGGAAATCCATATATAGCACATTATACATACTTTTATTATGAACACTGTCTCCAATCAACACAAGGAAGATGCAGCTAAAACCTTTAAATTTGCTATCATCTCCATTTCGACCTCAAGGTATGAAAAGTATGGTTCAGGAACATCTCCTGTGGGTGCTGATGATATTTCCGGCAAAATAATGCTGGACCTGGTCGAAGCAAATGGACATCATTTAGTTGATTATTGTCTTGTTTCAGATGAAATGTCTGCTATAAAAGAAGCTGTCACTGAAGCGATACTAAAAGGTGCAGATATTGTAATTACTACTGGCGGGACTGGTCTTACTCCTTCCGATGTGACCATTGAGTCCGTAGTGCCCATGTTCGACAGGCAAATGCCTGGATTTGGTGAACTTTTTAGATACAAAAGCATTGAACAGATCGGATCGGCTGTCATACTGACGCGTGCGGATGCAGGCATTATTGGCGGGTCTGCAGTCTTTTGTTTGCCAGGGTCTCCCGGTGCTGTTGAGCTGGCAATGTCTGAGATTATTCTCCCGGAAGCCGGTCATATCGTTAAACATATCAGATAAGGAATTTATAAAATATGTCTATATAGTATGGTCTATATAGTATGGTCTCTAAAGAATAATATGTTATTATTATGTTGTGCCATGCCTGCAATATATTTGTAGTCTCAAGCGAAAGAACATGTCAACATGATATCTCTTTATCATGTACTGCTTGTACGCATAAGCAAACATCTACTATCTCAACGCCATTCTTAAATAGTTATAATAAAATGCACCTGCTATTCGTGTGCAGAGTTTGCGCATATTGTTGACAGGGACGAATTCATCGTAGGAATATACACATGGTTGAGTATTTATTAGGTATAAAGGAACTTGATGACCTGATCGGAGGGATTAGAGAGGGTACCAACCTTATGTTGATAGGTCCTCCTATGTGTGGAAAGGATGATCTTCTCAATAAGATCGTTCATACTGGCCTGAAGAACAACGAAGCTTCTATTATCGTTTCTACTCGTGAGACTGGGGAGCGCGTCCTCGAATGGTTCTCTCTTAATGATCTTGATATCGAGAATGCCAATATCGGTATTGTGGACTGTGTTACCAAAACACTTGGTATTCCTACGCAGGATCTGGATATGATCAAGAGGGCGGCAAGCCCGGTGGATCTTACTGGCATCGGTGTGAGGATGGGTCAGTACCTTGAGGAATTCCTTGTGCAGAGGGAGTCCATTGGCCTGAGGCTATGCATCAACTCATTATCTACTATTTTGATGTATTCCAATCTGCAGACCGTTTTCAGATTCTTACATGTTTACACAGGGCGTGTCAAAGCCGCAAAAGCATTTGGTATCTTTGTGGTCGAGGATGAGACGCACGATCCTCAGACGGTGGCTACTCTGAAACAACTGTTCGATGGTATGATCGAGATAAAGGAAACTGATTCTGGGTATGCTATAAGGGTACTGGGTATCACTCAAAAACCAACCAAATGGTATGATTTTGAGATAGATGGTACTGATGTTAACATTCTTTCCACTGAATGACAGTTCCCTTGAAAATATCTGTCTTTCAAAGCACTATTCTCATGTACTGCCGAAAGGTATAACTCAAATAAATTTTCTGTAGGTTCATTATGGATAAAGAAAAACTATACAAACTTAGGTCTGAAGCCACTCATATCAAGCCTATTGTCAATGTTGGCAAAAGCGGTGTCACTGACCAGCTTATCGTTGAATTGAAAAAACATATCAAGGAGAGGCATCTCGTAAAGGTGAAAGTTCTTAAAAGTGCCTCTTATGAAGATGGAATTGATGCGATTGCTGAAGCCCTCGTTGAGGCCACAAAGGCAACACTCATTGATGTAAGAGGGACTTCAGTGGTACTTTACCGCTGATATTCAATATATTATCTCAACTTCCTGAAGAGTAACAAGTCCTTCAGGAACCATTTTCCTTATGTTTGGGAGTATCTCCCTGATCTTCTCTTCTGAATCAACAGCTTCTATTATTAGTGGGAGCTGGGTTCCAAGCCTAAGTATGCTTGCAGTATGTATCTCGTTATGCACGCCATATCCTTCGATACCATGAAGCACGGTTGCTCCTGATATGCCAGCCTCTCTGAGCATCTCCACTATGGCCTCATGTGCAACCTTTCCCTCGAATTTGCTGTTCTCATTAAGGTATATCTTGAGAATTTTTGATACCATACTAACTCATTTTCTTTCAAATTAGATTAAACTTGCTAACTGATGTCCTAGCAACACTCCTAATATACACAGGGATAGATTCAAGATTATATTTAATATCAAATCTATTGTTCTTCCTTCTTCAAGCATTCTGGAAGTTTCGTATGCAAACGTAGAATATGTGGTGAAAGAGCCAAGCACTCCTATATTTACAAGGTGCAGGCTAATATTTTGTGATGATGCAAATGTAAGGGTCGAGAGCATAATGCTTCCAATGACGTTGACAAGCAGTGTTCCTGTGGGGAGGTTCCTGGCCTTTGGCACTATGCCGGATACTATGTACCTCAAAGGAGCACCTATGGCTCCACCAAGCCCGACCAGCAGGATCTCTTCAAGTCCTCCAGTCATCTTGGCTCCTCCTCCTTGATATGTGTATGATAATGCCTCTGCCTGCAAACACTGCAAGAATTGTCAGGATTATGTTCGCTAAGATATTCACTATTGCAGGAGTTCCTCCAAGGGAATATGTCTGCACTGCAAAAGTGGAAAAAGTGGTGAAAGAGCCCAAAAAACCTGTGCCAATGATCAAACGCGTTCTTTGGTCAATGTATCCGATATATTCATTGTCGTACATCAACATTCCTAAGAACAGACTTCCCAATACATTAACGAAAAGCGTTCCTGCTGGTGATACTATGGTCGAGGTTAAAAGGTATCTTGAGATAGCACCCAAAAAACCCCCTGAGGCAATGCCTGATAGCTCAATGAGCTGCTTGGGGGCTTTCATTACCGGGGACGGTTCTGCTCTGTTCATCGGGAAATGGCCTTAACCGCCGGATACCGGCGGGAATATGGCGACCTCATCATCCTCGTTCAAAACAGTGTTCAATCCTTCCAAGTGCTGTATATTGTTCCCGTTGACCAGGACATTGATATAGGTCCGAAGTTCCTTTTTATCACCGACGTCGTTAAAAATAAAGTCCTGCATCTGTGGATATTTGTTCAGAATGGAGTCAAGTATCTCCTGAATGTTCTCTCCCTTAAGCTCAATTTCGGAAACTCCTGCAGTCTCCCTGAGATTTGCGAACAGTTTTATTTTTACGCTGGCCATGGCAATTTGTGTGTACTGCATATTTAATAAAACTATCCAAGATGTTCTACTGAACGTCTAAGGCTCATAAAATTCAAATGGGTAAATGTTTGGTGGGTCCAATGTGGTCTTAATGGTGTATGGGGTTGATCGTATGGTGATGTGGCTAAAATGAGGTTTTAATGACGCTGTAGCTCGTACTAAGGTCGTAATGTAAAATAAGCATGTATGCTATGTTGTGGATAAATTATGAGCATGGATAATTATATCGACAAAATTGTAAACTGTATCTCAAAAAAGATTCTGGTGGGATAGCGCGGATTTGAACCGCAGTCCAAGCGTCCCAAACGCTCGAGGATGACCAGGCTACCCTACTATCCCATCGTGTGAATCACATGCAAAAAACCTCGCATGCAGCGTCTTTCATGACACGATTTCCTAAATATGACTTATAGTAGATATACTTATCTATTAAATCTGTTTTTGGCATCAAATTTTATGGAAATTGAATGGAAAACATGCTTATACTGCCAGTTTTTTATTTCCATCGACGATATATGCTATTCTCTATCTTCATCAGATCAAGTGCTCTCCCTGCCATGAAATCGATAAGTTCTTCTATTGTGGTTGGTCGATTATAGAATCCCGGGCACGCAGGTAACAAAATTGCGCCTGCATTATGTGCTCTTAGCATGTTCTCTATGTGTATTCCGCTAAGGGGGGTTTCACGTGTAATCAGTATCAGTTTACGCCTTTCCTTAAGGCAAACATCTGCAGTACGTGCTATCAGGTTATCAGATGTTCCATTTGCCACGGATGCCAGTGTTTTCATGCTGCAGGGGGCAATTATCATCCCTTCGAAAGGGTGGGATCCACTTGCTATGGGTGCTGTAAAATCCTTCTCATCGTAAACTGCGGTGGCCATACCCTCGATATCTTCCGTGGTGTAGTCGGTTTCCACTGCGAGTATCTTCTTTGCTGCTTCTGTGAGGACCAGGTGGGTATCAATATCCATTTCAGAAAGGACTTCCAGAAGACGAATGCCATACTGTGCACCGGATGCTCCACTTATGCCGATAACTATCTCCATTGTTATATCTCCATCAGTGATGTTATAAGGTCATTAATAAGCTCATCAGCCTTTGAAAGCACTTCTCTTATCTCCTTATCGGTTATGTCTGGAAAATGTATCCCTGCAGTAAGGATGGTTGTGTTATGGGTGGCAGAAGTTATCTTCCTTGCTGCATCAAGTGCAATAGCATCATCTCTGTGGGATGGCAATGTGATAACTGAAGAGGATGCATGTCCGTGTGTATTGTCATAGTACCCAACAGCAACTGCGCCCACATGTCCATCTCCTCCTGTGAGTGTCACAATGATGTCGTCCCCGAGATTCCTATGTTCCAGTACAAGTTCTCCCCGACTTGTTATCTTTGTTATTGTTGGCAAAATTTATCCCTCAATGTCACTAAAACGATATTGTGTGGTTTCTTTTTTAGCACCGAAGAATTCACGTGCAGCTTTACTCACGGCATCTCTGTGCTCCTTTAAAGTGTAAACTCCCATCTTCCAATTGTCAAAATGTGCTTTTTCAAGGGTTGCAACGATATTGGATGCCTCATCAAGACGTACCATCTTACCGTTCATCTTGATCAATGCTTTCATTTCTGCAATTTCCGGCTTTTTCGGAATATCTATCAGTATCTCACGACTGTCTATGCCGACCATATCCGCTATCTCGGCTTCTGCCCTTTCCACCTTTCCTCGATAGTGCATAACTCCTTCTCCCACTTCTTCGTGACCTACATGCAGGGCACGTTTGTAGAGCCTTCTTTCGTCAAGCCTTTTGGCTATCTCTCCTGCGTAATCGTCATCTGCTCTCATCAATTCAAATAAGGTGTCATCTTCCATCCTTCTTAATTTGAAAGGATCAAGTGTGCCTTTGTCAATAAGGTGCTTCACTGCCCTTGTGAACATCGTCTCAGCTATCCTCGATACGTGATGGTAATAAACAGTGGGGTGCATCAGAAATCGTGATACTAAAAGGGATTCAGCAGCTTTCAGGCCGCCTGAGTTGACAACAAGTTTGTTCTCGTAGAACTTCATCTCATGTATGAGGCGAACATAGTCCACAAGCCCGAAGGCCACGCCAGTATAATGTGCATCCCTCACAAGGTAGTCCATGCGGTCAACATCTATCTCACTATTGACTATCTTCCCAAGGTCGGTCTCACCTTTTATGTGGGCTGCGATGGTCATTGGATCTAAGCCGTTATCCTGCAATATCTCGGCTATCTCTCCTTTCCTGAGGATAGGTTTGACATCTTCATGTCGTTCTCTGGTATACTGTTTGATCAGGCTCTCAGTTACGTGTGAAAGGGGTCCATGTCCGATATCGTGAAGGAACGCTGCTGCACGAAGCTCCTCCTTTTCTTCATTCTCGATGGAATCGATCTGTGAGGTCAACATGGTGGCAAGGTGCATGACCCCCAGGGAATGTTCAAAACGGGTATGGTTTGCTCCGGGGTACACTAGATTCGAGAGACCTAACTGCTTTATTCTTCTTAATCGCTGCACTTGCGGAGTGTCTATTAGCGGCAAGATCAGTTCGTCCAGTTCTATATAGCCGTGTACCGGATCCCGGATTACCTTCATACCCTTTAAATATACCTCATTATATAATCATGTTCCGTTAATGCATAATACTGAGGTTATATTATATGATCATATTTTCAGGTGGAACCGGTACTCCTAAGTTGCTCGATGGTCTGAGGCACATTGTTCCGGAGGATGAATTGACCGTTGTTGTGAACACTGCTGAAGATGTATGGGTATCGGGAAACCTGATAACTCCTGACATCGATACTATCCTCTATCTCTTGTCTGGTCGGATCGATCGGGATAAATGGTGGGGTGTGGAAGATGATACTTTCCAAACCCATGGGGCTATGAAAGGACTTGGTCATGATGAAGGTATGATGATAGGTGATCTTGATCGTGCCACTCATATCATGAGGTCGGATCTACTGAGGCAGGGAATGGCTCTGTCAGGTTCTATACAAGAACTGCTTTCTGTATATGGGATAAATGTAAATGTACTTCCAATGTCTGATGATCCTGTGCGTACCATGGTAGAGACACCTTCTGGTAATATCCATTTCCAGGATTTTTGGGTAAAACAGCACGGTGAACCGGAAGTTCTGTCCGTGGAACAGGAAGGTATTGAAGGTGCGTCGATATGTCCGCTGGTGCTTGAAGCGCTTGAGGAAGATGATGAGGTACTCATAGGCCCAAGCAACCCCATTACAAGCATAGGTCCGATCATTTCCCTTCCTGGTATGTCCAGGATCCTCCGTAAGAAAAAAGTGGTTGCTGTAAGTCCTATCATCGGGAATGAAGCAGTTAGCGGCCCGGCGGGTAAGCTTATGAATGCTCGTGGGTTTGAGGTATCCTCAAGAGGTATTGCCGAGTGTTATGGTGAATTTCTTGATGTCCTTGTACTCGATGATCGTGATACTGCTTCTCCTGAGCAGTTTCAAAATGTAGGGGTAGATGTCGTTTTTACAAATACGCTTATGGGGTCCCCTGATATTAGTAAAGATCTATCTGAAGTGATCATATCTATTTTTGCGAACATGTAAGTTGAAAATATGTCATTTTCAATTTAAAAGATTGTTAAAAAAAGCATCAATAAGATGTCTGTTGGATGAAGGTGGTATGAGCGGGTTGGGGAGTGGGGGGTACTTGAAAAGAATTAGTTACCCGCTCATCTAATTGCAAGAACTCCTTACTTGTATATACACGTTGCGCCTTAAAACCCGGAATTTTACTAATTTTTTAGTAAAATTATAAATTTGGTAAATAAGTGCTGCACACATTTTGCTCAACAATGACTTAATTCTCAATTTGATGAAATCGCTTCTACCGGATCCAATCCTGCTGCACGTTGAGCAGGGTAGACTCCTGCGATCAGGTTAAGTAAAAAAACTCCTACAACAGTTATAAAGATATCCATACTGTTGATGATCACGGGGATCCTCTCTATTCCATAGAAATCCGCGGGGACGCTATAGCTTCCTATCATCAGGGCTATTATTATTCCCGATACTGATCAGATGATCGCCCCTATCAATCCCAGTATCCCACTTTCAAGGATGAATATCCTGCGTATCGTGGATGCCGGAGTGCCCATTGCCATAAGTATGCCTATTTCTCCGACCTTTTCCATAACGGTCATGTTCAATGTGCTTACAACACCAAAAGAAGCTATCAGAAGGATAAGTCCCAGCATTATGTTATTGGATGTTGTTTCAATGGCTATGGTCTGTAGTATTTCCGGATTCGTCTGGGTCCACCCCTGTGCATCATACCCCATGTCCTTGATCTTACCTGCGATCTCCTGATCATCATTGTAGTCCGATATCCTTATGTTTATCAGATTGATGGCATCTCCTGAATCGTAAAACTGCTGTGCGGTCCTGATGGATGTGTATGTGATCAGGTCATCTGCAGGACTGCCGGTGTCGAATATCCCTATGACCTCAAATGACGTTGAGGTTGCAGTGGGAAAAGAGACGGATATGTCATCACCAACCCTTACTTCCAGATCTTCGGCAAGATCATCTCCTATTATGATCGTGTTCTTGGTATGTTCAAGGGTGTAGAAATTTCCTTCGACCATATCTTGTGATATGTGGGAGATCCTCTCTTCCTTTTCAGGATATACTCCCATTATAATTCCATTAAGCGTTTTGTCCTTGTATCGAAATGAGGCTTCTCCTTGCAGCAAGGGGGATGCAGCTTTCACTCCTTCAATATCCTCGATCTCTGGTAAGATGCTATTATAAAAATGGATGTAGTCTTCTCCTTCGTTAGGTGAAACGACTACATGTGGGAGTTTTTCAACAGTGACCTCATATATCTCTTCTGTGAAACCTGCTATGAATGCATTTGATACCACCAGTATCATGACTGCAATCCCAATTGCACTGATGGATATGAGGGATTGCCTCCTCCTGCTCTTTAAATGTCTCAGTGCAATGAATACTTCATATCTCATATTACCACTTTTTCAAAAGTGTTTCCTGCGGAGAACTATGGCTCCTGCGGAGATCGCTGCCAAAGCGGTCGTGATCAAGAATGAGGGTGTACTGTTCCCATCATTTGTTCCTTCTGGTATATCATTGGAAAATACCGTTACTTTCTCGACATCGATCATTGTTTCCTGTATGTCAAGGATATCTCCATCGTTTCCGATGATCTCTATCGCCAGTTTGTACCTGCCTTCAGTAAGGCGTTTCTTCCAGATGGTCTCTACGGTCTCGTCATCTTCAGTAAGGAGGATGGGTGATCTCATGATCGCAGATTCCATTATCTCGTCGCTGTTCTCATTGTAAACTGTGAAACGAACATATCCATCAAAAGGTACCTGTGAATTTCCAGCAATTGTGGCACTGGCACCGATTTCATCCTTATATATGTCAGTGATCTCTGCATCATCCATTGATGTGAACGTATCTGTGGCCACAATTATAGATCCTGGATCTGAGATGCGCACTTTCACACGCCCGGTATATTCCTTGTTATTTGCCAGAAGGGTGTTCCATCCTTTGTTCACCGTTAAAGGATTTGTATGGATCGAGATCTTTTCATCCTTTGTAAAATAGATGATATCATTTCCTTCCACTAGCATATATTCGATATCGGCCAGACTTGTGTCAGTTGGTTTTATCACTGCGCTGACACCTTCTGAATTGGAGATAATGCCTTCAAAGATGACGTCCGGGATGATCTGTCTGCCGTGAATGAACTCATATTCTGTGGAGCATATCTCTTCCTTTTCATTGAAGATCTGTGCATCTATCTGATATGCACCGTCAGGGGTGCTAGTGGTATGCCATTGGACGAATTTAATTATGTTTGAGTTCGTTTCGATCCTGTCAATGGGTATCGTTGCCTTGTCAATGGCTCTGCCTTTCTGTAAAAGCTGGACCTCCAGTGTAAGATCCTCGATTGTTATTGAAGAAGCTACTGTTATATCACAGGACTCAATATCGCTGTATATCTCCTGAATGACTATACCACTCTCCGCAGCTGATGCACCTGCGGTTGTCAATGTCAAAAATATTGTTAGTAAACATATGATAGGTATGGTCCTTCTACACTTCATGGCATTTCCTCTTCGTACTCAATAAAAATGTGCTCTTAATCATATTTATAAAGTATCCATGTAATTTTTTATACTATTTTGGGATGGGTATGGTGGTGAATGCATATATGGGCAGGTGGTCTCAAAAAGACTGTAAATTCTCATCACCTCATTTATCCCTGGGCAATTATATTCGGTTTGCAGAAAAATCAATATCGGATAGCTTCAAATGAATTCGTAGTTTAAGGTATGGCTATATAGGAACGGGTCATTTCTGTTATATAGGAGATATATTACAATGACGCGATATACAAGAATGGGCATTCTCGTACTGATAACAATTGTTGCAGTCACGGTGGCAGCATTTTCGATGGGTTGCACGGATACCGGCACTAACGATGATACTCTGGATGTTGATGATACGGTTGCTTCAGGAACTGTCTTTTCTGAAGAAGCGAACAGCAGTGAGATCTCTCTTAAGGTGGGTGACAGTATAGTTCTGAAGCTCAATGAGAATCCTTCCACAGGTTATTCGTGGGACCTTTCTCTTCCTGAAGGCATTGTGCTGGTAAAAGATGAGTTCGTAGGTCCGGATGAACCTATGCCGGGTGCTGGCGGTGTGCACGAATGGATCCTCAAAGCTGTATCTGAGGGAAATTATCAGATAAATGCTATTTACAAGAGGTCCTGGGATAATGTGACCGGAGAAGAGGATACTTTCAGTATGGATGTAGTCGTTCTGGATGATACTCTTGCATCCGATGACAATGATGTGGAATATGTCGTTGGTACTGCTGTTGTGGATGATATTCAAATAATGGTTATGGAGTCATTCCCTCTTCAGATCAGTGTAACAGCAATTGGGAATCTGCCCGATGGCTGTACTACCATTGATATGGAGAACATTGAGGTCGTTAATACTGGAAATGGTTTTGATATTGCATTGAAGACCAAAAGACCAAAGGACTTAGTATGTACTGATGCACTTGTTCCTTTTGAAGTGAACATTCCTCTGGATGTTTATGGGCTTGA
>NZ_JAUVEY010000050.1:0-13396 GCF_030594565.1 Methanococcoides sp. | reverse complement strand
GAGATAGGGGAACCTGTAAGATGTGCTGAAGGTGTTGGTAAAAAAAGGTTGAGACAGCACATTGAACCGGATGAGAAGTGGCTGTGTGGTGAGGTTAGTAGTGCCAAGATAATTTCACCCAACGGTACAACCCTAACAATGGCTGAGGAGGATGCTGGATCTGAGGTTGGTTATGTCCTGGATCGGAAGATATTTGACCGTACTCTTGTGGAACTGAGTGGTGAAGCAGGTGTGGATATCATGGTAAAGGCAAGGGTTACCGGTCTTATCATCGAGGGCGAAACTGTTTGTGGTGTTGAGATGATGCATCTTGGCAAGACCTATTCAATTCGTTCTAAGCTTGTCATTGGTGCCGATGGTGTGGAATCCAAGGTTGGTAGATGGGCAGGTATTGACACATCATTAAAACCATCTCATATTGAAACATGCGCTCAGTTCCTTGTTGGTGGAGTTGATATCGACCAAAATTCCTGTTATTTTTATTTGGGCAACAAGGTGGCACCCGGTGGATATGTCTGGCTGTTCCCTAAAGGAAATAACATGGCAAATGTGGGTATTGGTATGCTCGGCAGTCGTTCCGGAAAGAAGAAAGCCATTGAATACCTGACCGAGTTCGTTGAGATGAACTATCCGAACTGTGCTATCTTAGAACAGGTGGCAGGTGCAGTTCCTGCAAGTGGTCCCATCGAAAAGACCATCGCCAGCGGTCTGATGCTTGTCGGGGATGCTGCAAGGCAATCTGATCCTTTCACTGGTGGTGGCATTAGCAATGCAATGGATGCGGGGATGTATGCCGGTGAGGTTGCAGCTGAGGCTATTGCTCAGAACGATGTGTCTGAAACGATGCTTCAGGAATACGAGAGACGCTGGCGTGGTTCGTTCGGTAATGAAATTGCCAATAATCTTATCGTTAAGGAGACTTTTTTCAGTCTGTCGGATGAAGACCTTGATTCACTTGCAGGGTCTATAAAGGACGTCGATTTCAAGGAAATGGACCTGATAGATTTCATAGCAGCACTTTTCAAGGCGAACAAGAAGCTTCTCTGGAACTTGCGACCATTGTTCACACAGAAGTTAAAGCAGAAGTTCTCTGGATTAACAAAATTCAAAAGGTAAGTGTGGATGTTATATTTAATATCCAAATTCTTTTTTTAGAGTAATTATCTCAAGTTAATGTACCCGACCTGCAATCACTTAGTGTACAAAAGACTAATATCCAACTACTGACCATTCAGACCTTTGATGAGTCAGATCTTATGCCCAAAATGTGGGGCGAAAACGGAAAAACTCTACAAGAACACTTGTAGGGAATGCTTTTTAAAAACATTTACTTTAGCTGAGCTTCCACTTGTTCTTCATGCAAATACCTGTGCCAAATGTGGGGCACGATTCGACAGGAACAAATGGAGGGATGTGGGTGACCTGGATGAGATAGTCATCAGGACTGTGGAAGATGCACTTTTGATACACAACGAAGCTGATGATGTCGAGATATGTGTCAACCCCCACCAGATGACCCCTCATTTTTACAAGGTGAGGGTAGAGGTCGATGCCATGGTGGAAGGTGAATCACTCCATCAGGACCTTAGGGCCGAAGTGCGTGTGATACGTGGAGCATGTGACCGATGTAGTCGCATGGCAGGCGGTTATTTTGAAGGTATTTTACAGATAAGGGCGACCAACAGACTCCCAACCGCAGAAGAGATAGATTCCTGCAAGATAATCTGTGCAGATATGGTGGACAGGTTATGGAAGAAGGGGGACAGACTTGCTTTTATAACCAACAGTAGCGATTCAAAGGATGGGGCTGATCTTTATCTTGGTTCTTGTAACGCATGCCGGCATATATGCAAGAGCATCTCCAATGAACTTGGTGGCAGTTTTACAGAGTCAGCTACTCTGCATAGTCACAAGGAAGGGAAGGACATATACAGAATGACCTATGCGATGAGGCTGCCGGAATTCATGTCTGGTGATATCATCCTCTTTAAGGGCGATGTTATAGAGATCAAGAACTCTGGTAAGAATACCAAGGGTATCTCTCTGTCAACAGGTTCGCGATTCCTGATCGAAACGAGTGGTCTGAAAGGGGCTAAACTTATCGCTAGCCGTAAAGATGCGGTGGCTGCGGTCCTTGTAGCTGTGGAGGGTGATGATATTATGGTACTTGACCCAACTACATATCTTACGGTCACATTGAAAAAACCAATGTTCTTTTCATCTTCAGCAGGCAGTGAGATTCCTGTAATAAGCACTGATCAAGGGCTTTTCGCATTGCCTGAGGATAGCGAACATAAACTCTAAGGTGGTGTCCGTTTCTGGAGAATGTGCTTATTATCGGATATAGCAGCCGAAATATTGCTTGTTCAGCATCCAAGGCAGGTTATAATGTCTATGCCATCGATGCATTCTGTGATAAGGACCTTCAGGAGAATACAGTCGATTCCAGAGCACTTCTAACATGTGAGGGTATCGACATAAAAAATATCGATAGGAAGGTCATTATCGAACTTATCGATAGTTTCGATGCCTTTCCTGATGCTATTGTTCTGGGGTCAGGTTTTGAAGAACTTGACCTTTCCGGTCTTTCCTGCAGGACATTGAACAATGCTCCTGCTGTTATGAAACAGGTATCTGACAAATCTTCCTTTGCAAAAGAGATGGAGTCTATGGGGATACCGCATCCGGTCTCCGGTATTGTCGATGAAGCGGAAGATATTGGATATCCTTTAATGGTCAAGCCAAAATGTGCAGGTGGAGGAAGGTTGAATAGGGTAGTTCAGAACGAATCGGAATTGAACACAGCTCTTGAAGAATTACTTCTTATGGATCCTACATTAGAACTTGCTGATATTATGGTACAGGAATTCCTTTCTGGATTTCCTGCAAGTGTTTCGCTTATTGCCAATGGGACGAACTCAGTTCCTCTCGCAGCCAATGAGCAGCTCATAGGCGTACCCTGGCTTTCCAGTCTGCCGTTCTCATATTGCGGGAATATCACACCTTACAGGACACCTTATACCGGTCAGATGTATGAGATCTCGGAAAAGCTTGCAGAGAACTTTGGACTTGTTGGGTCGAACGGGGTAGATTTTTTGCTGACGGATAAAGGTCCGTTCGTGATAGAGCTGAATGCAAGGTTCCAGGGAAGTCTTGATTCTGTGGAAATGGCGACCGGTATTAATCTTTTTGATATGCATGTCAAGTCCTTCGATGGCATCCTTCCCACAGGTACGCCTGATATTCTAAAATATGCAATAAGGGCGGTCATGTATGCTGATCGCGCAGTTAGCATCAATGAGCCAATATGTGAAAAGATAAAGGACATGTCTATTGCTGATATTCCCACTACGGGGTATGATGCCCTCCCTGATGATCCTCTGACCTCTATTCTTTGCAGTGGTGGTACGCGTGAAGATGTCATGGGAAAGACACTCGAAATGCGTAGTATTTTAAAGGATATATTTAAGTGAACTGCTTATGCTATCAAGCTTTAATGGCAAATAATCAGACTATAAATTAAATAAAGTTGGATTCTGTTACGAAGCTGCCAGATAATATTAAAATACGAAAATAGGCTAAAAAAACACTTATCTGTGTTTTCGTGGATTAGCTATAAATAACAAAATACCTAAGAAACCTAATCTTAACATATTTATCTATTCATGCTATCTTATTTACAAGGTGATATTAGTGACAGATTCAAATGATCCAGTCGTCCGGGGCTATCTAATGCAATTGATAGGTGAAGAGGGGATAGAGATGATAGAGAATATGCCGGAAGGTGAGGTCACCGATGAACAGATCGCTGAAGCCTCTGGTGTAATGCTCAATATCGTCAGAAGGACCCTTTTCATTATGAACGAGAACAACCTTGCCGTTTGCAGGAGGGAAAGGGATTCCAGCAGTGGGTGGCTTACTTACCTCTGGCAGTTGGATCTTAGTGATATTGAATCACATCTGGCGAAGGAAAAGAAAAGGATTACCAAGAACCTTGAAATGAGATATAATTTTGAGGTCGATAGTGTATTCTACACCTGTCCGGAAGGTTGTGTAAGATTCGAGTTCAAAGAAGCCAGCAAGTGTGAGTTCATGTGTCCGGTTTGCGGTGAGGACATGATGTTCGAAGACAATTCGGACACGGTTAAAAAGCTGCGTGATAGGCTCGATGCGCTTGAAGCGAGCAGCTAAAGATGCTATCAGCTTCTGATGCACTGAAACTGCTTAAAGATGAAGGTTGTGCAGACAACGTTATTCGGCACTGTCAGGTCGTATCAGAGATTGCTGTAAACATTGCACGCGATTTTCAGAAAAAAGGGCATAAGGTCGATGTCCAGCTTGTTGAAGTGGGTGCTCTTCTGCATGATCTCGGAAGGTCACGCACACATGACATAAGGCATGCTATTGAAGGTGCTTCAATTGGGGAAGGGCTTGGTCTTGATCCGCGTATAATCCATATCATAAGAAATCATATCGGTGCAGGCATAACTTCTGAGGAAGCAAAAGCCATGGGCCTTCCGGAAGTCGATCATCTTCCAATAAGCACCGAAGAAAAGATCGTAGCCCATGCTGATAATCTTGTAATGGGCGATGAGCGTGTTCCGCTTGAAAGATCAATTCAGCGAATGCGTGACAGGGGTATGAGTGAGGAAGCTATCCAAAGGGTGCAGGGTCTTGCTGATGAGCTTGGTTCTTATTGATCTTATGTAGTACTGTGTATATGGATGGAAACAGTTATATAATAAAAAACCTAAAGAGGGTTTGTATTGCGGGAAGCAAAACACATTTTTACCTATTGATTTTCTCGTTTTTTGCTATGAGGTATAATTAATGGATAATGATAAGCATTTAAAAGGTACAACTACTGTAGGTATAGTCTGCACTGATGGTGTAGTTCTTGCTACTGAACAGAGGGCAACCATGGGTCACTTTATTGCAAGTAAGACCGCAAAGAAGATCTATCAAATAGATGATCTGGTTGGAATGACAACTGCGGGTTCTGTAGGTGATGCTCAGCAGATTGTACGTATTATAAGTGTGGAATCCAAACTTTTTAAGATGCGCAGGCAGGAATCGGTAACTATCAAAGGCATTACCACCCTCCTTTCGAATATGCTTAGCGGTCAGAGATATTATCCACTTATGGTCCAGTTGCTTATTGGCGGCGTTGATAAGAACGGTCCTGCTATCTATTCTCTCGATGCTCTCGGAGGCAATATCGAGGAGACAAGGGCAGTTTCAACAGGTTCCGGTTCTCCAATGGCTTACGGTGTTCTTGAAGACCGTTACACTGAGGATATGACCGTAGTGGAAGGTGTTGATCTTGCTATCCGTGCTCTTCACAATGCTATGAAGAGAGATTCAGCATCAGGCGAAAACATTGATGTTGTTGTGATCACAAAGGACAAGTATGAAAGACTGGACCCTGAAGAGGTTATGAAAAAGCGTGAACTATTGAACTGATTTTAAAAGGACCATTCTCTTTCGGATTATGGTCCAATTCACACACTTTTTTAATATACTATAATATTTTTTTAACTTTTTTGAAATAGGAAGGCTGTTTAATGGCAATAGAAGACGTATTAGCGGATCTGAAAAAGAAAATTGAAGAAAAGGTCCCGGACAACACAACTATAACCAGTGTTGAATTTGAAGGACCGCAACTCGTTGTTTATACTGAGGATCCAAAGAACTTTGCAGACAATGGCCAGATCGTAAGGACTCTCGCGAAAACCCTCCGTACAAGGATCGTTGTTCGTCCGGATCCTAAAGTATTGGTATCTCCCGAAGAAGCTATTGGGAAGATAAAGGATACCGTTCCGAAGGATGCTGTTCTATCTAATTTTCATTTTGACCCTGATGTGGGAGAAGTTGTTATCGAAGCGGAAAAACCGGGTTTGGTAATAGGTAAGCACGGTGAGACCCTTCGTGAGATCACGAAAAAGATCGGTTGGACTCCTAAAGTGGTTCGTACACCTCCAATCAAATCAAGGACCGTGAAGAACATCAGAGAGTTCATGCGTACCAATCATAAGGATAGGAAGGAAATACTCAAGGCTGTAGGTCGTAACATTCACAGGGAATGTACTTCCAAGGACCACTGGGTCAGAGTGACCTCCCTCGGCGGATGTAAAGAGGTTGGCAGAAGTTGTTTCCTATTATCAACGCCTGAATCCAAGATAATGATCGATTGTGGTGTGAACGTCGGTTCTGATGATAATATGACACCATACCTCTATCTGCCGGAAGTTCAGCCACTTAACCAGATAGATGCTGTTGTGATTACACATGCACACCTTGACCATCAGGGACTTGTTCCGCTGCTTTACAAATACGGATACGAAGGTCCTATCTATTGTACATCCCCTACAAGGGATATAACGACACTTTTGCAGCTTGATTTCATCGATGTTGCTGCAAAGGAGGGCAAGAAGCCTCCGTACGAATCCACAAATGTGCGTGATGCACTCAAACATACTATTGCACTTGATTTTGAAGAAGTTACAGACATTGCTCCTGATGTCAAGCTGACATTCCATAATGCAGGACACATTATCGGTTCCGCAATATCACATTTCCATATCGGTGACGGATTACATAACGTAGTTGTCACTGGTGATTACAAATATGGCCCTACCAGGCTTTTCGATCCTGCCGTGAACAAGTTTCCGCGTGTCGAGACCGTAATAACTGAATCTACATACGGTGCTTCCTCGGCAGTACAGCCATCACTAAAAGAAGCCGAGAAGAACCTTCAGCAGATCATAAAGAGTACCCTAGATAACAAAGGTATCGTGCTGATCCCTGCCTTTGCTGTGGGAAGAAGCCAAGAAGTTATGATAGTTCTTGAAGATGCTATCAGGAGAGGGATCATCGATGATGTTCCTGTATATCTCGATGGTATGATCTGGGAAGCAACGGCGATCCATGCGACATATCCGGAATATTTGAACAATAACCTCAGGAAGCTCATATTCCAGAAAGGTCAGAACCCGTTCCTTGCAGAATGCTTCAAACCGGTAGATTCGAACGAGCTTAGAAAGAAGATCATAGAAGACCCGCATCCATGCGTTATCCTCTCTACCTCCGGTATGATGAACGCAGGACCTGTTATGGAGTATTTCAAGGCCTTTGCACCTGACCCTAACAACACGCTTGTTTTTGTCGGTTATCAGGCAGATGGTACCCTTGGAAGACGTATCCAGAAAGGCTGGAAAGAGATCCCTGTTTCATCCAAGAACGGAACTGAGGTTGTAAAGATGAATATGGGCGTTGAGGTAGTTGATGGTTTCTCCGGTCACTCTGATCGAAAACAGTTAATGGAATACTTCAAGAAGATGAAACCACAACCAGAACGTGTTTTCACTGAGCATGGTGATGAACGCTCATGCATCGATCTTGCAAGTTCATTGCATAAAAAATATCGTCTGGAGACCCGGGCACTTACAAACCTTGAAACTATAAGGCTGGTGTGATATCCACACCACCTTTTCATTCTTTTTTGAGATCCAATTCTCTTAGGAATTCCAGAAGTTCGCTGTGATCATTAAATACCTTATCTGCCTTTTCAAGTTTTTTCGGGTCAACGTGGGTTGATACAGCAACGCAATAAAGGCCTGCGTTCTTTGCGGATTCTACTCCCAGTGGCGCATTCTCGATAACAATACATTTCTCTTTCTCTACACCAAAATTTTCCACAGCCTTAAGATAAGGTTCAGGGTGAGGCTTTCCATGGGTGACGTCAGCGCCTGTGATAAGCAGGTCGAATATGTCAGGATAGAGCTTATTGAACATTTTATCGATTATAGGTCGGTCTGAACCTGAAACAACAGCCAAATTGTACTTGTCCTTTTTTTCTTTTAGGAAATCATACATGCCCTCGAAAGCAGTTACTTTTTCATATAGGAAGAAAAGTTCACGCTTTCTCATACGTAATTTTTCTATCAGTTCAGTAGTTGTTTCTCTTCCTGCCTTTTTAAAAATAAGCTTGATAACTCCTACGAAGTTTGAACCTTCAATATCATAGATCTCTTGCCTGACCACATCGATGCCAACTTCAGAGAAGGTCTGTATCCATGCATCAGCATGAAATGGCATAGAGTTCACAAGGACGCCATCTGCATCGAAGATCAATGTGTTGAACATAGTTGTCAGTTCGGGTCTAATATAACTTAAAGATTACTTGCAAGTACCTCATTTTAATTAGTACTAAAAGTAGTTCGATGGGTCAGGGGTTAGAAAAGATTAATTACTATACGATACAACTTATTTACTGAGGTGAAATGTATGTCTAAATGTGGTAAATTTAACAAACGTGATTCTGAACGTAAAGGCGAAAAAAAGGTTGAGCTTTTGGATGATAAATTGATACACGAAAACCTCGACGATCTCAAGGGAGAGGGTGGTGAAGTACTAGATTGAGCACAACAATTAAAGTCAAGATATTTCCTGATAACCCGGATGGACATATAATAAACGTTCCTGATGATTCTACGTATGAGGACCTTCTGAATATTATGGATATCAATCAGGAACTTGTTATTTTATTAAATGATGGAAAAGCTGTCCCTATCGACGATATAGTTGTCGAAGGTACGGTCACCATCTTAAAAGCGATATCCGGCGGTTAAAAACAAAGCTGATCAATACGATCTAGCCAAAAAGTAATGATTTAAATAAAAGTTGGATATCCTTATATTGGATATCCTTTATTTTGCAAGATCCTTTAATTTATCTATTATACGCATTCTTGCATCGTTCTCTTCTCGGATCTTTGCCTCATAATGTTTTACAATATCATTGAAAGGTGTTTTCAAAGTGTAGATCTTCGTAGGTCTGCCTTTACCTGTAACCTTTTCATTATGGATCGATATCCAATCGTGCTCGCGCATTGACCTCATTGCAACACTAACTTCCGGTTGACGGAGTCCAGTCTTCATCTCAATTTCTTGAGATGAGGCTTCGCTCACATTTGAAAGATAGGCCACAGTAGTCGCAAGGTTGCGCGTCATTCCCAAACTCTTCAACGAATCGATAATCTCTTCGCTAGAGTCATCTAATAGCTTTCCACCAGTGCTAATCATGTCCATCACCGTACCAATTATATATAAAGCACATTAAGTACCCAATTTAAGATATGCGATTATTATATTTAAATCCTCATGTATCACAACATATAGCTATGATTTTGGAATGAATGCACAATGATATATATAAGCTTTATTATAAATCGCAAGGACATTTCAAATATTGTGCTTAAAGTTATATAATATTTTATACATGTATATAATTATTTATTATACTATTGAATGATATTCATAGAATTTAGTCAATACATTAAAAGAGGGCGTACCATTCGCATCTTTTTAATTATATATTTTTTAGATTCATCTACGTTTTCTTAATATTATTTCCAGATATACGACAATGTGCGCACCTACTATGTCAATATAATTCAACATTTTCAACATATTTCTAAAATGTCGGGGGCTTCGGTATTAAGGTTTTGCAGGATTATAATAAAATGCTCATCAAGAATACATTTATATTCCATGTAAACAAATTGAACATAGGCAAAAGTCAAAATTTCAATTATGAAATAATCTATCTATCCCCTCTAGAACTTCGTCATATGACTTTTGCCTCTCGATCATATACCATTGCAATGTCAACTGAGGGATAGTTGGCTTAAAGATCAAAAAAGTAAATGGATGAAAGTCACAGACGACCTTCGATTATTTTTATATTAGTATTTTTATATTAGAGCTTTTCAGCAATTTGAACAGCATTCAAGGCTGCTCCCTTAAGGATCTGGTCACCGCAGACAAAGAACTCAAGCCCGTGGTCTCCAAATACAAGGTTCTGTCTTATTCTGCCAACTTCCACATCATACTTTTTAGTAGCGTTCAATGGCATTGGATAGATATTGTTCTCAATATCGTCCTTTAATTCAACACCTTCGACTTGTCCTAATAATTTTTTTGCATCAACTGCATCGATCGGTCTTTCTGTCTCTATGACAATGCTCTCACCATGCACTCTCATGGTCGGTATCCTTACACAGGTACAGCTGATAGGGATATCTGGTTCCGAGAATATCTTCCTTGTCTCCCAGACTACCTTCATTTCCTCACGGGTGTAATCGTTTTCCTGGAAACTGTCAATATGGGGTATCGTATTGAAAGCGATAGGATATGTAAAGACCTTGTTCTTAACCTCTTTATCTTCAAGATAGTTCTTCGTTTCTTCGGTCAATTCGCTCATGCCGGCTGCTCCAGCCCCGCTGGTAGCTTGATAAGTGCTGATGATGACCTTCTTCAACCCATATTCCTTATGAAGTGCGTATAAGGGGATCGCTGCAATGGCAGTTGTGCAGTTCGGGTTGGCAATAAGCTTAGAATCTCCGATTGCATCGGCATTTATCTCGGGTACCACCAACGGAACCTCATCATCGTATCTGAAAGCACTGCTGTTATCGATAACATAGCAGCCGGCACTTGTTGCCTTATCTGCATTTTCCTTGCTCCAGTCACCGCTTATCGCAAAAAATGCAATATTCAGTTGTGAATAATCTGCCATATCAGCATTTTCAATAGTAATAGCTCCAAAAGGAGTATCTATTGTCTTGCCTGCACTTCTCTCTGATGCAAAAAGCCTTAGTTCTTCCACAGGAAAGTTCCTATCGTGTAGTACTTCTATGATTTCCCTGCCTACTGCACCAGTAGCACCCATAATACCTACTTTGTAGCTCATTTTAGTTCATCCCTTAGTTGCTGGAAGTTCATAGAATCCCAATTCTTAAAAAACCTATCGACAATTCAAGTCCCAATGCTAAAACACTCTATCATCAACAAAGGTTTTTCACAACATTTTCATTTATGATAATATAAAATATCTTCTAATATCTTGGTTGATCTTCATAAGCGTTAAATTTATAAGTAGGAATCGGCAATGAGAATCCTGTTATATCAACAAAACCATATTTAGCGGGGGCAATCAGATATCCTTGAAGGTTGAGGTCTGGCAGATATTTCTCATATTGACAATAGCTTTGCTTTTTTGGTTTCTTGAATGTTTCTTATTCGGATGGATCTGATCTTAAAAGATCATATTAATGGAGCTATCCCTTACAAAACTTCCATTTATAAACAAAAAAAGAAGTGGATGGTGTCATCCACTAAGAATTCTTCAAAGTTCATTTCCCATAACAGTCTTTTAGATGCTCAGCTGAAGGTGGTGTTGTAGCAAGGCTTACGACAATTGCAACGATCATTGCAATTGGAGTTGCCACAATTATGGGGTCGACAACTGTCCAAGTACCCGTAAGCAAGGTATCCACTCCAAAAAGGGCTTTGCATATGCCAAGAGGTACTGCTTCCTTTGAATGTATGAATGTCAGCCAGAACAGGCTTCCTGCTGTACCCACCAGAAGACTTGCAATCGCACCTTCCCTTGTCATCCTCTTCCAGAACAATGCACCTACGTACATGGGTAGGAAAGCCGCTGCACAGAGACCGAAGAAAATAGCAGTTGCCCTTGCGATGATGCTTATGGGCAGTATATATGCAAGGATAACACTTGTAATAATGGTCAAAGCGATCCCAAGCCTCGTTATGTTCACCGTCTGCCCGACCTCCCCTTTCTTGATGAACTCGCGGTAGAAGTCATGTCCAATAGCTGTTCCCATTGTATGGAACTGTGAGCTCAACGTTGACATTGCAGCTGCAAGAAGTGTCAGCATGAACAGGACTACGAACAGCTCTGGCATGGCTCCGTTGATGAATTCCGGAATTATAAGGTCAGTATTTCCCTTGGCAGCTGCAACTGCAATAATTCCCTGTGTTTTCTGGAAATATACGTTTGAAAGTGCACCCACTGTAAAGGCTACTCCGGTCATCATCAGTATGAATGGTCCGCCTACAAGTACAGCACGGCTTAATGCCCTGTCATTCTCAACGGTCATGTATCTGACGGCAAGCTGTGGCTGTGCAAGAACCCCTATGCCTACACCAAGGACAAGTGTGGATACCAATGTCCACCAGATCGGTGATCCGAACGCTGGCATGGTTGTCCAGCCCAAATGTCCTCCGGCAACAAGTGACTCCGGTACAAGTCCTGTCATACCTGAAAGTGCTTCGTGTGCTGCCGTTACACCACCAAGCTTGATGTATGTAAGTGCAAGAAGTACGATCATTCCAATGAACATAAAAGCGCCCTGCAATGCATCGGTGTACATAACAGCAATCAGCCCGCCGGTAATGACATAAGCAGCTACTATGATCGCCAGTATGAGCACTGCAATATCATAATTGACTCCAAGCGTGGTCTCAACAAAACGTGCTCCGCCTATCAGAACAATGCCTGCATAAAGGGGCATGAAGATGCCAATAATGGCTCCTGAGAATCCCTGTATGAAGCGCGACTGGAATCGTTTGCCTAAAAGCTCCGGGAATGTTACGGCATTAAGGCGGGCACCCATACGCCTTGTGCGTTTTCCGAATACAACAAAAGCAATGAATATACCTACGACGATGTTCATCACTGCCAGCCAGAGAAGACCCATCCCCAAAGCTCCTGCAGCTCCGCCAAAACCAATTATCGCAGAGGTACTAATAAATGTCGCACCATAGGAAAGTGCAAGAATGTAGGGATGAATACTTCTTCCGGCTACCATGTAGTCGTCTATTTCTTTCGTTTTTTTGTATCCAAGTAATCCAAGGTAGAAGATTATCATAAGATAAATAAGTACGATCACTCCAAGCAAGGGTGTGCTAACTGCCATTAAAGTTCCTCCTGCTCTTCTTCATTCCATTTCAATAAACCATATACTATACAACCCAGGGCACTTATGATGCAAAGCACATAAGCCATCCAGATATAAGGGTCATCTATTCCTAGCATAATTATCACCATTTTTAATGTACATTAATTATGTCACATGTTAACATAAGCCATACATTAATGTTTCGTAGATCATTTAATGGAATTTATAGTAGACCCAAAATATATTAGAATAACATATCGATATCAGAACAAAGTATGGAGTTTTATCAAAATAAAAATGAATAAAATGAAGGAAATTAGGAAAACCAACTTGGATCCAGCATGCCAATAGATCTTGAAAGCACTTCCCGAGAACAGTGAGTTAATGATGCCTGGTCATTGGACCATACATCATTTTCATATTTTTATATTCGATATTCATATAGTTTCAGGCATGGTCATGGACCCAGAAATTACCATCGATGGTTATCTCTTTTTTCCATATGGGCACTTCTGATTTCACTCGATCCAATGTCTCACTAAGAGCTGCGAACAGTTGCTGTCGGTGGCCTGCTGCTATCACGATGTATACGATATCTTCAAGTGGCATTATCCTTCCGGCTTTATGATGAAT
>NZ_JAUVEY010000085.1:0-9722 GCF_030594565.1 Methanococcoides sp. | reverse complement strand
ACGTTCTTTCTGTCGTATAAGAAGCTACATTTCTACTGTTAAGAAGAATCAACTTTCTGTGATGAAAGCTATTCAAGATGCAATCGATGGAAACCCATTTGTTCCAACGATTGTTTGATTTTAGGGTTGCAAATTAATTTTTTGTATTAGAGTTGATACAGGATTGACAATAATTAGGCTGAATAGTTACTATGAATCTACCATTACAACGTGACAATAGCTTTTGTCAGTTGCACGATATGCGGATAAAATAAATCAGTTTTTAGGGCAGGTTTTTCACACTTTGAATAACACATTCGATGATGTAGAGGTTGACAAAATTTGCGGGATATTTGGTGGATTAGGCTATCAACGTACCGCATCTCCATATGAAGTAAAGGACTTCAATAGTGGAAAATGCAAATCATATTTATCCTTTGAAAAAGGTTCAATGCCAAGGGGGATCTTTTTGCAGATAAATGTGGAGCCTACAAAAGAATTATGGAACAAAAGGATGCATGATTTTTGGCCTTTATCATCAATATAAATATATAATTATTCGGAAACCATTAAGTAAAATAGTCAACAATCATATTTCATGACAGATCACATTTTTGATATTCTCGGCATTGGCAACAGGGAAGATAGCCATACCGACCCGATTGCCCATTCATTTGCCACTCCACCATCATTCAAGGAAAATGTCAACAATTGAAAAATTGAAAGAAATTGAGGGGATGAAATGAAATTAAAAAACATCTTTTTGTTGCTTCTTGTTTTGAATTCTATGTTTATTTTAGGATATACGTTAGGAAAAAATAATATAGAAGAGTCATTTGAAAATAAAATTATGACTGATGAATTAAAAGTAGAAAACGATTATGTATTTAAAATTGGTGAAAATGTAAGTACATCGGAATATTTTAATACAATCAGTCGTAGCTTTTCAGGAACAGTTGTGGATATTAATTATTGTGAAACTGGAAATGTTTTAACAATTTATAATTCTTCAACTGAGGAGACTAAAATGTTATATGAAGAATGGATTGCAGAATTTGGACAAAGAAAATTCGAGTTGATCAATGATAAAAACGATTGCTGAAAGAATACGAGACACCACTATTGCGGAAGATTTAGCTGATTTGTAGAGTGTTCCATAGTGGGGGTAACGAATTTGTAGAGAGGATTCAAAAAATGGATGAATTCGATATAATTGATGAATGGCAGATACATGCATTTTGTAACCAGTCTGCCTTGAGAGCCAACAATTTCAGATATTCTTGCACCATAAAGAATAAAATTCTAATTAATAACAAATAGGAACCTCTTTTCACTTTTTTCAATCTTGCATCATTATCAAAATCTTTAGCAGCTTTATCCATTTTCAAATAATTCTCGTATGTCACATACTCGCTTAAATTTTTCATTGGGCTTGAAGGCATAATTTCACCCCATACAAATTTAAAGGTGATTAAAAGCCAAAATTAAGCGTAAACTATCTTTAATTCACAAAATCGAGCTTTAAACAAAGTATTTCTGCCCAAGTGGGAGCTATTGAAGCCCTTCGCAATGGCGAGGAAGAAGTAGAGAAGATGGCCAGAGAGTACAACCGTCGCAGAAAACTTATTGTCAGTGGTCTGAACAACATCGGACTTGATTGCTTCAACCCATGAGGTGCATTCTATGCATTCCCATCAATAAGCAGCACAGGGATCTTATCTGATGAATTTGCAGAAAGGCTGCTTAATGAGTATAAGGTCGTAACCATCCCCGGAAACATCTTCGGGAATACAGGAGATGGCTTCCTCAGATGTGCATACGCAGAATCAAGAGAAGACATCAAAGAAGCACTTGAGAGAATCGGTAATTTTGTCGATAGATTATGAATTGACCCATCTTTTTTTCAACAACGTCCTTTTCCAATAATTTGTTACAATAATTTCTTCTAACTACCCAGATCACTCACCCAGGAGTTCCTTATCGATATTTGCGACCAGACCGGTCACTTTTTCATACCACTTATCGATATTTTCCTGGATCATTTCTTTGACCCTTGTGGGATCAACAGCCACATATTCATAGAAATAGCCACCTATATCGATGGTCTTGGTCTCACGATAAACAAGACCACATGAGATGAGGTTCTGCAGTGAACGATAAGCTGTACTGCGCTCCCGGTTAAGGAACTCACCGAGGTTTTCAGCTGTCATTGGGCCGTTTGCAAGAAGGGATTTATATGCCTCCATATCAAGTGTTTTAAGCCCCAATATACACTTTGCCACATCGTCACATTGACAATTGGCCCTTAACATTTCCCGGATCGATGTTGTCATTTTTTACCACTTGATAAATTAGAACTTAGAAATTACTTTTGTATAGTTTATACAAAACCATAACATTCACGTCGTTAATTATATATATAGTTTATCAGAATCCATCACATGTTGAAAACTATAATCCCTGAATATGAACGCTCCAATGAGCCCCTTGATACCGAACGCCTGATATATCACCCGGATATGATACGTGCCAATGAATGGGTATTATCAGAATATAAGCCACCGACAAGGGATTTTTGTATATTTGTCCCATGTGCAATGAGAAAACCATACCATACTAGTCCGTCACACAAAATGTATGACCGCATAATCTTTGGAATTCTCGAACAGGAAAATGCACATGTGGTCGTTTTCGGGACCTGCGGGATAACCCCCAGAGAGATCGATACAGAATATCCATTCACAGACTATAAGTTCATGATGGGAAAATGCAATGTGGCAAAGATAAAACGGGATTTTATAAAGATGGAAAGCGAGAGGCTTGCAAGATATCTCGAAAAAACACGTGATAACTACAAGCACAGGGTCGCCTACTGCATAGGAGATTTCAGAACAGCAATGGAAAAAGCTGTTAAGATGACAAATATAGAAGTCTCAATTATTCCTAAAAAAGAAACAATGGAAGAACTTGCCAACCCTGACAAGCGTTTCGTCTATGGCAGCCTGAGCCAGCAACAGTACCTTCAGGACTTTTCAGATTCCATCACAGAAAAAATGAACATCGACGCACGCACTGTTGGCGTTCACGAAGACCTGTCCACCAATGATATGGACTGGTACCTTTTGTAAAGCAGATCAATTATCAAAAAAAGTTTAAAATTAGGTACCTTAAAAGGTACCTTCTTGTTCTGTAAAATATTATTTCTCGAGGTATGGAGACTGCGGAAGTACTGCCATTCCGCTGTCGGAAATGTTGAGCACCCTTACTTCATTGATAGTGCCTGAACCCCTGAGCTTCATGACATAGACAGTACGCTGCAAGTTGCTTCCAATAATCTCACGACCGAGCTTGATAACAGAATCAGCACCATACTCGACCATCTCATCAAGACCGAACATTGAGCCTACTGTGACAAGGGCAGTGACCTCGCGTTTCCTGAAGACACCGAAGACATCATCGATCAATGTGCGGAGCTTATAATTGGACTCGATAGCAAGGAACATTGCCTCAACGGAATCGATAAAGACCCTGTCAGGTTTTACTTCCTCAAGCTTGCTCTCAATAAGCTTCTTGAAGCTCTTGATAAGTTCCGTAGGAGCGATCTCCACACTTTTCTGAAGACGAAGACTTGGGTCTGTAATATCCACAAATACAAGTTTTCCATCATTTACCAGACCATCAAGATCCCATCCGAAAGAAGATTGCATTTCACGTACAAGAGACTTTGACTCTTCAGAGGTGATTATACACATCGTTGTTTCGCCCTTGTTGACACCTTCCATCAGGAACTGTGTGCCAAAAATTGTTTTGCCGGTACCGGACTTTCCTGAAACTACGTTAGCAGTCCCTTTGAAAAAACCACCTTTCAACATCTCATCCAGACCACGAATTCCCGTACTGACCCTTTCTTGAATTACTTCATCAGCCATATTTACACCTGATAGTTATATTAGATTATGTTGAATATTTTTAAAAGAATTTTGAGAACCATACAGCAATGAAAAGATGCACCTCTATCGATCGAACATCTTAGAAACAACTGTATTGAAACATCAATATGTCTTGTTATGATATAAAAAATGATTTATGCCATGTAAAAATGATTGGAACTTAGCCCTCCACAACTTCTTCCTCCCCTTCCCGTAGAACCTCAAGGAAAATATCCCTGAACAACAATTTCTCGACCGTCCTCGCAACATATCCGCGATGCTGGTGTTTCTGTATATCCTCATTAAGACGAAGATCAGAATCCACCTGAATACGTATCAGACATAATCTGAATCCTTCAGCATCCTTTAGTTCAAGGGAATAAAAACGATCCAATAAATAAGGAAGTATATATGGATCATCTATAGCTTCACAAAGAAGCAATTGCTCCTCAGATATCCCAGTAACATCCGCAGCTAAGGACAGATCACCTGTTATCAATCGGAGACTTTTCAAAGAATATTTCTTATTATCAATAGTTATATATTCGACCATATGACCCCGACCTATCAGTTAGAGAACAAATTCTTCATAAGGAGATCTTCACACCGCTTCATATCATCCACCGTATTGATGTTCAATGCGATCTCAGGATCATCCAGCATATAATTGTGATATTCCTGCTCCTCGTTAATGAATTTCCCATCAAGAATATTGATGCCTGCAGGCACAATAAGATTTCCCTCCCAATTAAATACGGTATCAGGCCTGATACCAACTTCCTTACAAAGAGAGATAGGAACGAAAACAGACATCGAAGAACTATCACAGTCCTGATAAGCCTCAATGATGGAATCAATTAATTTAGGAGTCACCATTGGCAGATCAGACATGATTATCATCACAGGTTCCCTGATATTGGAACTCTCCACTGCATATACCATGTCACCCACGTAATTGTCACCATTGGTATTGATCGCCTGGATGTGATCCCCATATTTTTCATTCACAAGTTCTTCGGTAGCAGGGGTTGAGGGGGAGACCGCCACAAATATACGTTCAATGTAGGAGGATCTCTCAAGCGAGTCGATCACATAACTTATGAGAGGCTTACCGAGAAGCTCGACACATGGTTTTTCACCCATACCGAGCCGAAGTCCCTGGCCACCGGCCATTATAACGGCATCCAAAAGAGACCCCCGTAACCATTATTGACCGCAGTGATAGCAACTGTAAGCACCATCAATACGATGATCCTTGCAATTTCATTTGCTGTACCGATACAATCCCCATTTATGCCCTTGAAATGGCGGTTGGAAATATTCAATATTACAAAAGCTGTAACAATTGCAGAGATATAACCTATGATACCAAGGGTTCCAAATGCCAGCACACATGCCAATGCACCAAGCACGAAGGATACAACATACCTTGCAAATGTAGTATTATTGATTATCATGGAACCAAGGCCTTCATGGACAGGCTTGCCAAATGCAGCCAGTGTCAGCATAGCCTGTTTTGCACTGATCTCAGCTATAAGAAGAGAGATGGGAACGATGAGTGCAGCATTGTCCGAGAAGAACAGGACCTCTGCCTGCAGGGAAGATATCGATGCATACAAAGCGATCAATGCCAAAACCGTATAACTGACTCCCCCGATACCGAGAGACAGATCTTTAAGGGCATTGACCTTCTTTTCCAAAGAACCGTGTGCTGTTGCACCATCGCCGAAATCACCCAGACCATCAAGATGATTCAATCCTGTAATATAATAGATGAACACCATTATCAGTACAGCGCTTATGGTCGAAGGGAGGAAAGATTCGGTCAAATATGCAAAAATGCCTATCATAGCCCCAAGGACAATGCCTGCAAAGGTCTGGAGATAACTGCGCTTTACAAGTTCATCAAGCCCTTCCATGGACATACCCACAGGTATTGTGGAAAGGAAACCAAAGCTTGTTCTAAGGGCAAGTAAAAATCCGCTCATCCTGCTATCACACCACTATTATCGAGATTCTTCTTTGGCTTCCTTTCATTTTCAGCCGCTTCTGCCATGCCCCTTGTGTACATGTTGGCAGAAACACCACCAATAAGACCTCCAATGACATCATCCATGAAAGGTCCCAGTTTTGAAAGGATACCAGGTTTTTGTTTGTCGAACCTCACAAACTCGAAAATGCCCTTATCCCCACTGATATATTTAGCAATGCTCATTCCCATGACCTCATCGGCGATGATGAACGTCAGATCCTTCTCATAAGAACTTCTGCTGATATTCGGAAGTTTGCCTTTTTCACCCTCCCGCTCCAGCAGTATACCGGAATATATCAGAAGACACAGGTTAGCATCGGAGATAGCAATATCCAGTTCCCTCCTGAAGCGTTCCTCTGCAATCTCACGGGTCTCAAGCCCGGGATGGGGAGCATAAAGCTCAAGAGCAGTATCAACAAGCATATCCACGGTGATACCTTCTTCTTCCAGTATTTCGATGATATTATGATTAATATCGCCTTCCAATTCCTTTGGTTGGTCTTTTTTGAGATCCTGAGAGTCTATATCTGACAATTTCATAATTATCACTTACAAGGTTCGATTATAGATAGTTGATTAAATTCGATATAATATAGATTAACGCCACAGATATTATTACAACAAGTATTGAAGACATACCGATAACTTCTGCTGCCTTTTTAATATCTTCTGCCTTTGGCAATGAGAGGCCCTTACCTATAACATAGGTATTGGGTTTCTCAAGCCGGACACCAAGAGTCCCTGCAATTGCAGCCATCGGATAACCGGAATTAGGAGAAGGCGTTGTCATGCAGTCTGTTGATGCACACCTGAACGCCCCAATATGGTCCAGTCCTTTGCTCTTCAAGAGAACACTTGAAAGGAAAGAACCTGCCATGATAAACACCACACAGATACGTGCAGGTATCCAGTTAAGCACATCATCGGTCTTTGCTGAGAAATAACCAATGTCCCTGTACTTCTCATTCATGTAGCCCACCATTGAATCAAGCGTACTTACCGCTTTGAAGATGTAAGCACCTATAAGGCCGTAAGGGCCGAATATCACATAGTAGAACAACGGGCTCAATATACCGTCAACGAAGTTCTCGGAGCAGGTCTCAATGACAGAAGAGGACACCTGCCCTTCGGTTAACTGTGAAGTATCCCTGCTCACATACATTGAGAGCTTTTTACGTGCAGATACAAGATCACCTTTTTCCAGTTCACCATAGACTTCCATTGCAGCTTCCAGTAATCTGCGAATGGCGAACGTGGATTTCAGGAAATAGGCCTCAATGAGAAGCACTACGAATTCCGGAATGAACGATAGATTTGCGATAAGAAGCACAACATAAGCTATAGAAGCTGCAAATAGGATGACAATGAGAGCAAATACCACACCATATGCTTTTTTATGTGTGGCTGGCACTTTTTTCTTGAAGAATCCAATAAGATTGCCTATCCAGACCACCGGATGCAATGCTGTGGGCGGCTCACCTATCAACAGATCAAAACCTGTTGCCAGAAGGAGCACGAATATCAGATGCCCCGTGTCAGGCAGGAAAGGTTCGATCATAAACGAGGCTCCAGCACCTTATCCCACGCTTTTTTCAATTTAATGTCCATATCGCCAGCCTCTGAAAGCACATAGAGAAGCTCTTCCACAACATCCTTTTCATGAACGAGAACACAATCCTCACAACTCCAGACCTGACCGCCACTGGAGCGGTCGACCCACTTGCCCCCTGTACGTTCATCCTCACATCCATAGAAAGGACAGAAACAGAAAGTGCAATCCTGACCGCTGAAATGACATGGGTAATAAGGGCAATCAAGGTTCCCACCAGAAGGAGTTGCATTTCCACTTTCAAGCATTGAAACAAGCTCAGCTTTTGCATCATCTCTTGCTTTTTCAACAACGACCTTTCCTATTGCCTGTGACAGTCTGTCAGTCTCCTCCTTTGGACGGACAGCGATCCTTATAAAGTCCTCACCCAGGGATGGGAAAGAACTGCAATCCCTTATAAGCACCCCATGTGCAGCCAGACGCTGCGTGAGTTCAACAGAATCAAGGGGGGAGGCACTGATATCAACAAGGATATAGTTCACGGTGCTTTGAAGCGGTTTGAACTTGCGTATCCCTGAGATGCGCTCAGTAAGATAATTACGGTCGTTTTCAATGGCCTTACGTGATGCCACAAGATACGGACTGTTGCAACCGCCTTCCATGTTAAGCATTGCTATTCCGATCTCCTCGGGAATGGAACCGAGATTCCACGAAAGTCTTGCAGTGTTCAATGCATTTGCAATTGTTTTTGAAGCCACACCGAACCCGAGACGGACACCAGGGATAGCAAAATCCTTAGTAAGAGAGCGAAGAATGAAAAGATGATCGTTATCGATCACAGTATCAGTGATAGTTTGTGAAGGATCGTCCGTAAGTTCGATGAAGGCTTCATCTACGAACAAGAGAGTGTTATTGATAACACATCTTTTTGCGAGTGACAGAATATCATCCCTTTTATGAAGCTTACCGGTAGGGTTGTTCGGATTACATACGAAAAGGATCTTTGCACCCCCAAGCACATCGTCGGAGAGATCGAAGATATCATCCTGCCCTATGTAACGAACATCTGCGCCTGCTACGTTGCATTGTTGTTCATATTCGACAAACGTAGGGTGGGGTATCAGTACAATATCGCCCTGATCCACTATCGCCTCTGCCACAAGCCTGATTATCTCACAGGAACCATTGCCCGGAACTATGTTCTCGATAGACAGCCCGTTACCCAGAAAATTAACAGCGGCCTTTCTAAATTCAAGATAACGGTTATCAGGATATTGCCCAAATCGCCCCATGGCATGCTCTAGCAAGCTGTCAAGGTCAAGCCCGCCTAAAGGATGGTCGAAGGGACTTCCGAGGGGGTTAAGGCTGGCGCTCAGGTCCAGCATCTCCGATGCCGGGATGCCATACTTGTCAGCCATTTCACGAATAAGCCCGCCATGTGAGGGACAGGCCAATTCTATAATGTTTTCTTTCAGAGGGAGTTCTTTTTCTTGTGACACGCTGATCGAATAATGTAAAGAACCGAAAATATATTAAGTTATTCAATTTAGCTTTCTTTAACGAAATACATAATTGAATAAAAACCAATGCTGCGAACATAAAAAGGTAACATTATAAATAAAATAATAAAAAAAGAAAATCAGGTTGGTTTGATTCGATCCCTTTATACCATTCTGGCCAATAGCATTTCCTCACACTTTGCCAGTTCAACGACCGAGTCCACATTGATCGCAACTTCAGGAATATGAGTCAGATGATCGAAATCCACCTGCTCTTCCTCTATCTTAGCAGAATCAAGGACATTTATCCCCACCGGGACCAGCATTTCGCCGTTCTTGTTGAACACTGTACCCGGCCGCAACCCCAGCTCCCGGAAAAGCCCAATAGGAGCATAAACTGACATTGCCGGAATGGAACGTTCCTCATAGCTTTCAACTATGGCATCAATATGTTCTGATCCGACCAGAGGGAGGTCCGGCATCAATATCATGACAGGACCGGTGCTGCCAGCATCTTTGACAGCATTTACCATATCCCCAACATAATTATCACCAGGGGTACGGAGAATGAGAACGTCATCCCCATAGCGATCCCTGACACACGATTCGGTTTCAGGAGAATATGGAGAGGTCTGAACGAAAACACGTTCTATGTGTTCTGCACCAAGAAGCGAGTCAAGAAGATAACTGATAAGTGGCCTGTCGATAAGCATCACACATGCTTTTTCCTCCAC
>NZ_JAUVEY010000120.1:0-6827 GCF_030594565.1 Methanococcoides sp. | reverse complement strand
ATGGAGGAAGGATCAAGACATCCGTTCGCAATGATCTACAAGATCGCAGGAGAACTTGTGGAAGAAGACCTTGAGTCAATTGTAGAACGTAGGAACCACGATTTCCAGAACTACATTCAGGGTTTAATGCATTTGAACCAGCGCTATGATGTATGGATACGTGTCAGCAAGGATGCTGTGGCTAAAGGTCTCACCTCCTTTGAGCCTATCGCCCAGGCTGTTATGATGCTGTTCAAGAACGAACTTCCATTCATAGAGAAGGTCGAAGCTGTTTATGTAACAGATCTTGCTGAGATCGAGAAAGAGCTGGATAATGTAAAGGCGGTCTACAAATCAAGAGATGACAGGACACGCGATCTTCACGATGAGGATGTTGACACTTTCTATGGATGTACTCTTTGTCAATCATTTGCACCTTCTAACGTTTGTGTAATTACACCGGACAGAATATCACTCTGTGGTGCCATCAACTGGTTCGATGGTCGTGCAGCTGCAAAGGTCGATCCTGAAGGTCCACAGTTCGCGATTCCTAAAGGCGATGTGATCAATGCAGAAGCTGGTGAGTATTCCGGTGTTAACGATCTTGCAAAATCACTTTCAAGCGGTGAATATGATCGTATCAATCTTCACTCGTTCTTTGATTACCCACACACATCATGTGGCTGTTTCGAGGTAGTAGGTTTCTACATACCAGAAGTTGATGGTATTGGTTGGGTCGACAGGGATTTCGCAGGCGTTGCACCGAACGGTCTTCCATTCTCTACAATGGCAGGTCAGACCGGTGGTGGAAAGCAAGTAGTTGGTTTCCTCGGTATTGGTATCAACTATTTCAGATCTCCAAAGTTCATCCAGTCCGATGGTGGCTGGGACCGTGTCGTATGGATGCCAAAGCATCTGAAAGACCGGGTATTGGCTGATATTCCAGCAGATATCGCAGAAAAGGTTGCAACCGAAGAAGATGCTGCAGACCTTGATTCTCTCAAGAACTTCCTGACAACAAAGGACCATCCTATCGTTCAGAGATGGGTAGAGGAAGTTGAGGAAGAGCCTGAGGCTGAGGAAGCTCAGGAGACAGCAACATTTGCGGCACCTCCAATGATGCAGAACGCAATGCCTATGCAGGGTATGCCAATGATGATGCCATCTTCCTCCGGTACCGGCGGTGTTAAGATCATTCTTAAGAATGCAAAGGTAAGCATTGAGAAAGTGATTATCCAGAAAAAGGAGTGAACGGGGTTTTCTGTGACAAAAGTTATCGCAATAACAGGTAAGGGTGGAACCGGGAAGACTGCTATGACCAGTCTTCTCATCCGCCATCTTACAAAAACTAACAAGGTTGTCCTTGCTATTGACGCAGACCCGGATACAAATCTGCCGGAGACGCTTGGATGCGAGGTAGTGAAGACTGTCGGTGACATGAAACAGTTCATGCTGGATGAGAGGGATAATCTTCCTCCTGATATCAACAAGGAATCCATTTTCGAATCCAAGCTCTATGAGGTTCTGGAGGAGATGCCAAAGTACGATCTTATTGTAATGGGTCGTCCGGAAGGATCCGGTTGCTACTGCTATGTAAACAATCTGCTTCGTGGTATCATGGACAGGCTCGTAAAGAATTACGATGTCGTTATCATTGACACCGAAGCCGGACTTGAGCATTTTAGTCGTAAAATGATCCGTGATGTCGATGATCTTATTGTCGTTACAGATGGTTCAAGACGTGGGTTACGCACAGCAGAACGTATAAGGGATCTTACTGAAGAGCTCGATACCAATGTCAGGAACATAGTTGTTGTTGCGAACAAGGTCACAGATGCAAATAGGGCTGAGATCGAGAGAACAGCAGATGGACTGAACCTTGAACTGATAGGAACAGTTCCTGTTGACTGCGTTATTGCGGAAAGGGATCTTAAAGGGCTTCCCCTTTTCGATCTTCCTGATGATTCCATTGCTGTTCAGGAAGTTGATAAAATAGCAAAGAAACTCGGTCTGTAATTACTGTCATTATTTCACATAAGTAAAATGGTGAATTCATATGTCAAACAAGATGAAATTATCAGGTCTTACTGATCTCCTTAAAGACCTCGATGTCGAATCACTCGAAGGAGTGACTATCGAAGGTGACATCGAGCTCGATATTTCCGGAGGCGGCGGACTTAATCCCGCAATGGCCTATGCAATGGGGCACGAAGCTGCTCAAATATCATTGCATGTTGCCAATATTGCAAGAATGTTGGGATACCCTGTTGACCAGCTTTTCGCATCAGCAATGGGCGGACTTCCGCAGGCACCTGTTGCAGGTACGTCAAGGATACCAGAACTCCTTCCTGCAAAGCTCGATGTTTCAAAGATGAGCGAATGGGCAACACCTATCCAGGAAGTTACCCTCGGTGCAACATCAGCAGATGGTGGTTCCCGTAAGAGCACCGTCACTCTTGGTGGGGAAAATGCACTTCCTTATTACTTCGATGCGGAAATGCCACACCGCAATTATGTTACAATGGATGTCTTCGACATGCCAATCGGTATGGCAAAGTCTGTCAAAGATAACTATGGGGATGTTATCAACGATCCTGCCGAGTGGGCAAAGAAGGTCGTACGTGATTTCAATGCAGATATGGTCACTATACACCTTATCTCAACAGATCCTCTTATCAACGATACTCCTGCAAGGGAAGCAGCAAAGGTCGTAGAAGATGTTCTTCAGGCAGTTGATGTACCTATTGTTATAGGTGGTTCAGGTAATCCAAAGAAGGACCCTGAGGTTCTTGAAAAGGCAGCAGAGGCTGCAGAAGGCGAGCGTGTTCTCCTTGCATCCGCAAGTCTTAATCTCGATTATGAGAGGGTTGCAAAAGCTGCTACTGACCACGGTCATGCAGTACTCTCATGGACACAGCTTGAGATAAATGCGCAGAAGGAACTTAACAGAAAGCTCATGAAACAGTGTAATGTCCCAAGGGACAGCATTGTCATGGATCCAACTACTGCAGCGCTTGGTTATGGTCTTGACTATGCATACACAAACATGGAACGTATTCGACTTGCAGGCCTCATGGGTGATGAAGAACTTACATTCCCAATGTCCTCCGGTACAACCAATGCATGGGGTGCCCGAGAGTCATGGATGAAGGAATCTCCACTCAAACAGGATTCCGATTGGGGTCCACGTGAGTACAGAGGTCCTATCTGGGAGATAGTCACAGGTCTGACCCTCTCACTTGCAGGCAACGATATGTTCATGATGATGCACCCGACATCAGTTCAGGTGCTCAAGGAAATAACACAAACACTCTACGGCTCAATTGAGGCTGATGAGATCGATATCACTAAGTGGATCGGAGCGGAGGTGTGATAAATGAAAATAAACAGCCCCCTCGAAGCATACAAGTTCCTTCCAGGAACGAACTGTGGTCAGTGTGGTGAAACGTCATGTATGGCATTTGCTTCCCATCTTATCGACAGGTCACTGCAGGCAACCGATTGTACTCCTCTTATTGAGGAAAAAAAATACAAGAAGAAATATGATGAACTTGTAACTCTCCTTGCTCCTGAGATAAGGGAAGTTGTCATCGGTGTAGGAGATAACGCTATCAGTATCGGTGGAGACGATGTATTGCACCGTCATAAGCTTACTTTCTTCAACAAGGCAGCTCTTGCCTATGATGTATGGGATACCATGGAAGAGAATGACCTTGTCGAAAGAGTGAACAAGATACAGGATTTCAAGAAATTCTATGTCGGTGATTACCTCACCCTTGACATGATCGCTGTTCGCAGTGTATCAAATGACCCTAAAAAGTTCGCAACGACTGTAAAGAAGGTAATGGAGACCACTGAGTTCCCAATGATCCTCTGCTCGTTCGAACCTGCTGTCCTAAGGGCAGGACTTGAGGTCGCAGCTGAAAAGAGGCCGCTTCTTTATGCAGCGAACAAGGATAACTGGCAGGAAGTCGCAGCTCTGGCACAGGAGTTCAATGTCCCTGTAACTGTCTTTGCACCAAATGACCTTGATCTTCTAAAGTCAATGGCAAAGACCTTCGCAGATAATGGCATCGAAGATGTTGTACTAGATCCGGGAACATTCCCAACAGGAAAAGGTCTTAAGACGACCCTCAACAATTTCCTGAAGATCAGAAGAGCAGGCATCAATGGTGACCGTGATATCGCATTCCCGATCATGGCAGTTCCATTCACAGCGTGGATGGCACACGATGACGAGATCAGCGCATCATACTGGGAAACCGTTGTAGCTTCCATATTCACTATCAAGTATGGCGACATCATGATAATGCACAGCATCGAGCCATACGCACTGATGCCACAGTTGCATATACGTGACACTATGTACACTGACCCAAGGAAGCCTGTTACGGTCGATCCTGCAGTCTATGAGATAGGTTCACCAACAGCAGATTCACCACTGCTTGTCACAGCCAACTTCGCCCTGACATACTACACAGTTGAGAGTGACCTTTCATCCAATGGTGTAGACTGTTACCTCACAGCTATCGACACTGATGGTATCGGTGTAGAGGCTGCTGTGGCAGGAGGACAGCTTACAGCCGCAAAGATAAAGAAAGGACTTGATGATGCAGGCTTTGACATGGGTAAACTTACTCACAAAGTCATCGTTCTTCCAGGACTTGCAGCACGTCTTCAGGGTGATGTGGAAGACGAGCTCGGTGCAGCAGTAATGATCGGTCCGACTGACTCAGGCAGGCTTCCTGGCTGGATGGAACTGAACTGGCCACCAAAGAAATAAATCAATTGATCCTATCCGTGTCACCTCTGGCACGGAAAACCTTTTTTTTATTGTGCTACCATTTGTTTAGCTATGGCTAAGATCAAACCAAAGCAACCTTTCCTGAAACGTCACAACAATATTGTGCTTTTAATCGGCCTGTTACTATTGCTCGCAGGTTTTTACGGCATTATGTATAACCAGGACGATGAATGGGTAATGACAGAAGACGGCTTGCTATTCTATCCTGAACTTGAAAAAATCGAGTATTCTGTTATGGATACTGATGACTCTAACTCCGATTATACTGTAAAGACCATCTCTTACACAAGCAGGGAAACACAGGTGAATTCCCTTTTGACAATTCCCGGGATAACTAACAATAGCACCAGTGCAGTTCCTGCTGTGGTCATATTACCAGGTACAGGAGTTACCAAAGAGGTTGAACATGGTCTTTCTGTGCTTCTGGCTGATATGGGTTATGCATCCATCGTCATCGACCAGCGAAATCTTGGTGCAGTGGATGTAGAAAAGGATGTAATGCTCTTCAGGAACGGTGCTGAGCCTGTGGAATTCTTGATGGTCTATGATGCATTGATAGCATCAGATGTGTTACGTGACCAGCCTGAAATAGATGGCTCGAAGATAGCAATGCTGGGTTCGAGCAACGGTGGCAGATTCGCTATTATTGCAACATCCATCGATGATTCGATCTCCGGTGTTATCGTCATAAGCACAAGTGGATATGGTTCTGATTCTATCGATAGGGAAGAGGTAATTGACCGGGCAGCCTATGATCTTTACTTATCTATTGACCCTGACAACTATGTTGGCACGATATCACCACGTCCAGTTGTAATGATACACTCCCTCAATGACACGATCATTCCTTATGATGCCGCCATGAGAACATTCGAGAAGGCAGAAGGACCTAAGTCATTCGGAACTGTTGATGGCATGGCACATGGTTATACTGCTGCAATGTATCCATATCTGGAAAGCGGATTGGAAGAGATATTTGCTTAATTGGTTATTAATTAAGCAATAAAAAAAGAAACAGGCATCCATTTAAGGATGCCACTTATTTTTACAACTTTTGCCTGCGGAATCCATATACCATAGTTCCCACTGCAAGGAAGACGACGACAGTAGCCAGAATATCTGATCCTGAGAACCCACTTGAAGATGCCTCCTCTTCAGAGTTCGTTTCCTTTGTCATCTCATACCCTTCCACATAATTATCATCCACCGCAGATGTCTGTTCTGTAGTAGTTCCGTAGCCTTCTGCATCATTGCTTGTGCTTGTGCTATTGACGATGCTTGCAGAAGGTGTGTTCGAACTGCTCTTGTGGGAACTGCTTTTGTGGGAACTCGTTTCAGGATATCGATGTGTTGCGTCCTGCATCAGTTTGTTGTACGCATCAAGGGTATCCTGGTCAACCTCGACTCCCAAAAGAGATATCTGTCCGGAAATAAACTGATCGAGTGAAGGGTTTCCACAGGTATGGTGACAACAGGTAACATCGTTCTCGACTACAGATTTGACATAATCTTCTATTAGAGTCTTTAGTACCTCATCAGATACATCCCAGTTACCTTTTCTTGCAGTCTCGATCATCCTTGCGTTCATGGACTGGTAGGCATACGGGTTATTCTCTTTGATCCAATCCGCATTATCACCGGTCATGTATGTGTCATACACACTGTCCCATACATGATCATCTATCAGGTCAGGACATACGGCTTCCCATCCCCAGAGATTTTCGATGAAGTTACCCATCGCACCTGCACCTTCAAAACCATGCTGCTGCATACCTTCGATCCAGGATGGGTTGAGATACCTTGTAACGATCTCCCTTGAGAGATATGTTTTCAGTGTTTCTATGGTTTCAGCATCCGGGTTCTGGAGGTTCATTATGTAGGTATCCGGAGTTGTACCGGAAGCTTCTCCTACAACCAGCATCAATCCACCCATGTACTGGAAGAAGTCATCTGTGTCGAGAGCACCATAGGTATTCGAACTGCGGCTGTGCAGAATAGCTTCAACATCTTGAAGATTGTCCCCAAAGATTTCCTCATTATCTAT
>NZ_JAUVEY010000108.1:0-7447 GCF_030594565.1 Methanococcoides sp. | reverse complement strand
TTTTGTATTGCAGGTCAACCCTTAAAGGAATTTGAGCATCCTTTGGTATGGTGTGTATATACTCCTTTCTGAATTCCGGGTTACGCATCATACAATAATCTGCAGATCCCTTGTATGCCGCATGTTTTCCCATACGTTTCCATATTTCTGCAAGACCATCTTCTCTAACGTTTCCGAAGGAGAGCGGTGTATAAGCGCATGGCATAACGTCTCCGCCCGCAGCAACATGCATCCATCTCCTGCCTGCAAAGCAACCGAACTGCTCAGGTCCGTTGAAATACGGGAACGCGGTGACCCTGGGTCCGTCAGTTTCCTTGTTCTTGCTCTTCTGGAACCTTTCAAGCTTTACAATATCTTTCTTGGTGAGGGTCTCGTCTTCATGGTCTAGCCACCTTCCCACGGCAATGATCTCATATATCGACATTTCCTGCATGCCAAGATCATCTGCCAGGGTATAGAACTCCTCAAGATCATCAATATTATCCGGTGATGCCACAACGAACATATCTGCCATGATCCCTGCATCCAGCGTATTCTTGATACCTGTCATACTGTTCTGGAATGCCCCTTCACAACCCCTTACGCGGTCATGCTCTTTCTCATCCGGGCTATCCACACTGATATGTGCTGAATAAAGGCCTGCATTCTTAAGGTCCCGTGCCCTTTCAGGTGTCAACTTGAAACCTGATGTAAAACAGGTGGCTATTGCCTTTGTTTTATCAACACTGGCGACCATGTCCACAATATCGCTTCGAAGCATGGTCTCGCCACCATCGAAAGATATCAGGTATGCTCCAAGGTCTACTGCCTCATCGACCACTCTGTTTATTTCTTCAAGCGTAAATTCAGGGTCTGCAACAATGCCGGCAGCACCACAGTGTATGCAATTGTATGGGCATCTGTCTGTTATCCCGATCGAGAACTGGTCAGGGATACGTTTTTTCATAATTGCGCCGATCTGTGCACTTATGACCCTGTTGAATGCGGGACTTGGGACCGGTGGCACCCATGTGGAAAAAATGATATTCTCTTCGTCCACTAATATTGGCTTCTCTTCCCGGAATATCTTATTAATGCGTTTTATCACAGGTTTTGATACAGCTGATAGTGGTCCTTCTGTATCGAGAACGACCTTTCCATTCTCTGTACTGGCATTTACTTTGATAACTGATTTGTCATATACCCGCATAATGTTCACCTGGATCTGATAGTATTTTTCAATGTTTTCGGAAGCATTTCCGTTGTTATGTGGTCTGTAACTTCCATGAGCTTGCTTCTTGAATCGGAAGGCTCGAACTCTTCCAATATGTCTTTTGCCATTCTCACGTTCTCCATTGCCAGTAAGGTCGCCTTTTCTACAGCGCTCTCATGTGGTATGGCCCTTCTATATATCTGCAAGATCGATATGGATTCATTCTCGGATCTCTTATCATCGACATTCTCGGTATATTCCAGAATATCGTCAACGATCTGATATGCTCTTCCGAGCTTTTCTCCATAATCCTTCAATTTACTTGCAGTCCTTTCATCAGCACCTACGATATATGCACCCATTGCCGCACTGGCCGCAAAGAGGGATGCGGTCTTCTTGTCGATGCAATCGAAATAGTTCATCTCTGCAAAATCCTCGGATGTGCTTTTTATGTCAATGGTCTCGCCCTCTGCCATTGCCATTCCTGCACGTCCGAACTCCCGCACTACCGGTGTACTGTATATTGAAATAAGCTCAATGGATTTTGAGATCATATAATCCCCAGCAAGCATGGCAGCTGCTGGTCCAAACTTCTTATGTGCGGACTCTACTCCTCTTCGTATGACCCCTTCGTCCAGGATATCATCGTGTATAAGGGATGCGGAGTGGATAAGCTCAATGGCAAGTGCTGCATTTATACTATTGTCGGAGTCTCCTCCGCATATTCGGGAAGCCAGTAGTAATATAATAGGTCTGACCTTCTTTCCGCCCGATCTGCAAATATGTCCGACGACGTTTTTCATCTGGGGTGAATCATCCATGTCGCTTATCATTTCGTTCATGGCATCGGTGATCTGCCGGTATTCATCCCATTGTTCGATATTCATCGCATGTCCTCATAATATGAATGTGATATGTTCCAGGTTTCATTCGGAATACTTTGAAGGGCAGCCGATAACGATCTGGTCTGCCTCTATCTTTGATTCTGATATCATGGTCCCTGTAAGGCTAACGCTGTTCCCTTCTACAAGATTTGCAGGAAGGTCAGCTGTGTATTCAATATATATCTCCTGTTCCTCGTCTTCAGCATCCGTAAGGGTGAACGAGACCATTTCCGGTGAGATGCTCAATGTCCCATTTTTGACAAGTCCCATTGTACTGACTTTCTGCCCGACATGATCCTGTGGGCTGGTCGTGATCTCAGAGACCATCATATATCCCTGTTCGACATCAACGCCCCAAAGTCCGATCGCCATAACTGCTACTATCGCAAAAATGGTGAGGATCGCCTTTCGTTTTTTTTCCATTTGCAAACACCATCAATCTTTAAGCTTTCGGATCAGGGATGCAAGACGCATGCGTGTGCGTATCAGATAAACAATGTAGGAAAGTATTATTATCCATGTAATTGCGAATGCTGTCTGAAATGCCTGTTCTCCCATTGCCATATCTTATCATCCTTAGCTCCAAAAAGGGCATTATATGTTGTTATTTTATGTATCTTGACGATACGATTTATATGGGTTCTGTGTAGTATAGTTCCATACTATTTAAGCAAATTGAAAGAATTGCCTTTGATAATAGCTTACATTATATTAAGTAAATAGGAGTATTTGATCATACATGGTAAAACCTCCACGACTTATAGCATGGGAATTGACATGGGGATGTAATCTTGCATGTGTTCATTGCAGAGGTTCATCTACATCGGAGATACCTGAGGGTGAACTTTCCACGTCTGAAGCAAAACATTTCGTCGATGAGATCGTAGAGATGGGAAATCCCATTCTCATTCTGACCGGAGGCGAACCTCTTGTTCGCAAGGATGTCTATGAGATCGCAAGATACGCTACTGACAAAGGTCTGCGTGTAGCTCTTGCGACCAACGGAACCCTTCTCAATGACGATGTTGTGAAAAAACTAAAAGACGCAGGTGTGCAGCGTGTCAGTATAAGCATCGATGGTTCATCGGCACAGACACATGACGATTTCCGTGGAGTTCCCGGTGCATTCGAAAGCACTATGCGTGGCATCGAGTACCTCAAAAATGGCGGGCTTGGTTTCCAGATAAACACAACCATAACAAAAAGGAATATCGATGAGATCCCTGCCATTCTTGAACTTGCAACCGAAATTGGTGCGGAAGCACATCATATCTTCCTTCTTGTGCCAACCGGCAGGGGTAAGGAACTCGAGAACGAAGAGATACCTCCTGCTGAATATGAGCGCGTGTTGAACTGGTTCTATGATCAGCAGAAGCACGTCAAGATCCAGTTGAAGGCCACATGCGCTCCTCACTATTTCAGAATAATGCGTCAGCGTGCAAAAAGAGAAGGCACTGAGGTCACTGTTAAGACACATGGCTATGAGGCAATGACTCGGGGATGTCTCGGAGGTATAAGCTTTTGCTTCGTTTCCAGTACAGGAGATGTCCAGCCCTGCGGATATCTGCCTGTGGTCGCAGGCAACGTGAAGGAAAAGAGCTTCAGGGAGATATGGGAAGACTCTGAACTTTTCAACGATCTTCGCGATTATGATAAGCTCGGTGGTAAATGCGGAAAATGCAGCTACAACAACGTCTGCGGGGGTTGCCGTGCCCGTGCTTATGCCGCCACTGGTGACTACATGGCGGAAGAGCCATACTGTATATATAATCCCAGATGAACTCTGGTTACGGGAAATATTAATAATCTAATGATAGCATGAACTCTGCCTAGCATCCAGATCGATTGCAAATAAAAATGGTGTTAATTTATATGATAGAACTTGATGAGGTCGATAAGTCGATCCTGAACCTGATACAGCTGGATTTTCCTCTTGATCCTCACCCATTTGAGAAATTAAGCCAGCAGCTTGGCATTTCTGAAGAGGACTTGCTGGAACGCATGGAACGACTTAGCGAAGAAGGCGCTATAAGGCGTATCGGTCCGGTCATCAACACGAAAAAGGTTGGTGGCATCAGTACACTTGTTGCAATGAAGGTGCCGGAATCCCGCATCGATGAGGTCGCAGAACTGATAAATAGGCATCAAGAAGTTTCGCACAACTATTTGCGTCAGGCAGATTATAACATCTGGTTCACAGTTTCCGCTGCGAACCGGGAACGTCTGGAGCAGATAATAAACGATCTCAGGGATGAGACCGGTTGTCCACTGATCGATCTTCCGACAAAACGTCTTTTTAAGATCGGGGTGAAATTTGATGTCAGGTAATAATGTTCAAATGGATGAGCTTGACACACGTCTTCTCAAATTGACCCAGGATGGAATTCCGCTTACTCATTCTCCTTTTGCTGATGTGGCAAAGGAGCTTGGCATGACCGAAGAGGATGTGATCGATAGGATCAAACATCTTCAGGTGAACGGTTTTATTCGAAGGTTCGGTGCATCTATCGGACATCGTGCCATTGGCATAACCGCGAATGCAATGTGTACCTGGAATGTTCCTGATGAACGTGTCGAAGAGGTCGGTGCGGTCATGGCAGGTTTTTCTGAAGTGACGCATTGCTATGAAAGACCTCGTTATCCGGACTGGCCTTACAACCTCTTCACAATGGTGCATTCATATACCCGCGATGACTGTGAGCACGTTGCTAAAGAGATATCCATGGCAACGGGGATCTCCGATTACAATCTTCTGTACAGTGTCCGGGAATTCAAAAAGACTGGCGTGAGGCTGTAAATGACAGGGAAAGGCCTTGGTCGGAAATATATGCCTCTTTTCATTGACATGGAAGGTCGGAAAGTGGTGGTCTTCGGTGGAGGTTCTGTGGGATTTCGAAAAGCCTCCCTCTTTGCAGAATATGCAGAAACTGCTGTAATAAGCATCGATTTTTCTCCTGAACTTGAAGAGCTTGCTTCTTCTTCATCGGTTGAATTGATCGGGTCCGATCTTTCTTCTGTTTCCGATGGATCCATACTTGCCCTGATGGAAGATGCTTTTCTTGTAATTCCTGCAACGAACGTTCCTTCATTGAATGATCGGATCAGGGAACTTGCACAAGGGCGTGGGGTCCTTGTAAACCGAATTGATATGGCAGGGGAGGTCGTAATTCCCTCTGTTATACAGCGGGATGGACTTTCCATAGGCATATCTACATTTGGTTCAAGTCCTGCGGTCTCAAAATATACTCGCAGGAAACTGGAATCTATAATCACTCCTCAATATGGGGAGATGATACGCTTGCAGGATGAGATGCGAACCTTGCTCAAAAGTAAAGTGGACTTGCAGAAAGAGCGTAAAGCCCTTCTCTGGAAGATACTTGAGGACAAGGCTATATGGGATGCCCTGGAAGTTTCGTATGAAAAAGGGTATAATGTAGCATACAATATAGTTCAGGAGCACCTAGACAAGAAAGGTTGATGTTATCATGAAATATTACATTAGGTTTAAGTCCAATGCTCGTATTCATGGGAATATGTTACACTTATCACACGCCGTTCGTGGAGGCTTGGAGTGACAGAAATATCAAGTATGGTAATTACACACGCAAAGGCTACTGTTGAGGAAATGGAAGATTCCTGGCATGGTGACATAGAGCTTGTCCTGAGCCAGCTTTACTCAAATGAGCTTGTTTATGAGTGTGCAGTCCTCAAGACTTGTAATCGTGTAGAGATATATGTGGTATCTTCAAAAGGTAGCAGTGTACTTTTCCATTATGCAAAAGAGATGGGCGTTTCTGCAAAGATCGTGGAGTTCTATGACCATGATGAATCGTTAAGACATCTGCTCAGGCTTGCATGCGGTCTCGAATCTATGATAATCGGGGAAGACCAGATCCTCGGTCAGATCAAGGACTTTTTCCTGATGGCCAAAGAAGCCGGAACTGTTGGGAAAGTGCTTAGTACCGCATTCAGCAAGGCTATCCAGGTGGGCAAGAGGGTCCGTACAGAGACCTTCATCAACAGGGGTGCAGTTTCCATTGCTTCGGCAGCGGTCGATCTTGCAGAGGATATCCTTGACGGTCTGAATGACAAGCACATTCTTGTGATCGGTACCGGTGAAATGGGCACATTGGTCACGAGAGCACTTTCACACCGGGATATGCATGTTATCTATCTTGCAAATCGGACTTACGAGAAGGCAAGGGACTTGGCTGAAGAACTTGGCGGAGAAGCTGTCATGTTCGACCAGCTGGAAAAATACGTCCATGCTGCCGATGTGGTTATCAGTGCTACTTCTGCTCCTCATTATGTATTGAAGGATGATCTTGTGGGTAAAGTGATGGAAGGCCGTGAGAACGACCTCCTCCTCATAGATATTGCAAGTCCGAGAGATATCGATCCTGCAGTCGAGGAAATTCCGCATGTAATTCTCCGTAATATCGACGGTTTACGTGTTATTAATGAAAAGAACCTTCAGATGAGGATGGTGGAGGCCAAGAAGGCCGAGATCATCATTGATGATGAATTGGATCTATTGAAGGCTCAGTACAAACGTCAAAAGGCTGATGCTATCATATCAGATCTTTATAGCCAGTCCCACGGCCTCAGGCATAACGAGATGGAGCATGCCATTAATAAACTGAGTGCCTACCATACTATGGGCGATATTGAACGCAAGGTGCTTGAAGATCTCACGCATGCGATCACGAACAAGATCCTTGCAGAACCCACCAAGAAATTACGCAACGCTGCGGAATATGATGACGATAAGTTCCTTGATTCCGTATCTCGTTTATTTGATATACGACCAATTAAGAAGAACGATGAAATTACAAATAAGAGTTGATACTAATGTTCCCACAGGTTAGAATGCGAAGGTTAAGAAGTGGTAAGATACGCGATCTGGTGAGGGAGACCTCACTTGGTGTAGATGACCTGATATATCCAATGTTCGTTGATGAGACCACTGATTCTTCCGTGGATATATCGTCTATGCCCGGAGTACAGCGTTTACCGCTGGACAAAGTGGTCGACGATGCAAAAGAAGCAGCAGATCTCGGTATTCCTGCACTGGTATTGTTCGGCATTCCCAAAAACAAGGATGCTGTCGGAACCAGTTCTTATGGCGAGGATGACATCGTACAACAGGCGGTCCGAAGCATCAAGGAAGACCTTGGTAAGGATATGGTGGTCATCACCGATGTCTGTATGTGCGAATATACCGATCACGGTCACTGTGGCATTGTCGATATGGATTCTGAGGACGTACTAAATGACCCGACTCTTGATATCCTCGGCAAGATCGCCACAAGTCATGTTGAAGCCGGAGCGGACATAGTTGCACCGTCAGGCATGATGGACGGTATGATAG
>NZ_JAUVEY010000173.1:0-3649 GCF_030594565.1 Methanococcoides sp. | reverse complement strand
ACCGGTATTTCAAGGGCACAGGACAACGCCGTGGTCATCTCATATCAGGGCGATGGTGACCTTGCTTCAATTGGTCTTAATGAAACCATGCAGGCTGCGAACCGTGGTGAGAAGATGGCAGTCTTCTTTGTGAACAATACTGTTTACGGCATGACCGGCGGTCAGATGGCACCAACCACACTTATCGGTGAGAAGACCGTCACGTGTCCGGATGGAAGGGATCCAAGGTTTGCCGGCTATCCGCTTCACATGTGTGAGATCCTTGATAACCTGAAAGCACCCGTATTCATCGAACGTGTATCCATTTCCGATATATCACATATCAGAAAGGCAAGAAAAGCTATTAGAAAGGCTCTTGAGGTGCAGAGGGACGGTAAGGGATATGCATTTGTTGAAGTGCTTTCCACATGTCCTACAAACCTCAAGCAGAATGCACAGCAGAGCACCGATTTCGTGAACGACATGATGGAGAAGGAATTCCCACTCCAGAACTTCAGGGACAGGTTTGATGAGGCCGAGCCATTGTGGAGGGATGAAAGCGATTTCTCCAAGTCTGCCATTGATAAACTTTACAGCCTTGAGGACAATGCTTCACCCGAGGCAGTACCGGACAAGGATTTCAAGATAGCTTTAGTTAAGATAGCCGGATTCGGTGGTCAGGGTGTTCTGAGCATGGGACTTACCCTTGCACGTGCAGGTTGCCGTGATCAGCGCTATACTTCCTGGTATCCGTCATACGGACCTGAGCAGAGGGGTGGAACTTCCAATTGTTCCGTTGTCATTTCAGGAGAATCCATCGGCTCACCTGTTGTGTATGAATCAGATGTGCTCATAGCTCTTAATCAGCCATCACTTGAGAAGTTCGCAGGCGATGTGAAAGAGGGCGGTGTCATCCTCTATGATGCAACTATCAGTGGTGTCGAAGTTCCTAAAAATGTAAGGTCTATTGCAGTTCCTGCCATGCAGATAGCAAAGGATGCAGGTTCTGTTAAAGCTGCCAACACCGTTATGCTTGGTGTGATGATGGAACTGGGAGATACAGGTCTTCCTGAAAAGGTCTTCAGGGAAGCTATCGAGGATACCTTTGCAAGCAAACCAAAGCTTATTCCGATGAACCTGACAATTCTCGATGCCGCTGCAAAGTGGGCAAGAGAGAATGTCAAGTAATATCAAAATAGAACCTGATAAGTTCTAAATATAGAACAAAACAATGTGTCCGGCGTTTTGCCGGATACTACCTAATTTTTTATTTTCATGAAAACAATAACAAACCTATTTGTTTCTTTTATAGTGTTTGCAATAGTGGGGGTCGCTGTTACATCTATCCTTCAGGACAGGATTTTCTTCTCATTCTTTGTCGGCTTTCCGGCAGGTATATTTGCAGGACTTGTGACCTTCGTGTATCTTAAATGGAAGAGCAGGGTTGTAGTGTCAAAAGTAGATACTGCTTTTGATAACATAGTTGATTTTCTTCAAAATGAAGTTTCACTCCGCTTTGGTAAAAACAAGATCGAAAAAGATTATCAACAAGATCTGGAAGGTAAATTATCAGTCCTGACTGAAAGATATGGATATGACATTAAGTACGAATCTGTAAAAGGTAAACATAGGGTTGATTTTGCAATTAATGGAAATATAGGCATTGAAATGAAAGTCCACCGAGGTGGAAATCGGGTTAATAAAGAATTATACAATCAGATCGCAAACTATGCACCATATTGTAATAAGTTGATAGGTTTGGTTGTGAATGAAACAAATGATGATTCTGAAATTTTACGAATGCAAATTAAAGATGAATTGAAAGATCAACATGTAATTAATGCAAATGATTATGAAATAATTGTTTTAGATGTAAAAAAGAGATTATATTGATTGATCGAGGCTATCCCAAAAACGCCTTAACTTATACAAAATGAGTTTTGATGATTTGAGACAAGTCCCATTATTTCACCTTTTCTCGCAAAATAAGCAAATTATTCGAGAAGTTCGGTTATTTCTATTTTCATACAAAATAAATGTGTACCTGCCTAAAGTATTTTGAAACACATTAAATTACTTCGCCGGCCTATATGATCTCACTTCTATTTCCCCTTCGGTTAAATCTGCCAATTTAGGAACGATCTTCATAAAGTGGTCCGCTTTATTATGAAGGTCGATTGCCTCCATATCTTCCCAGGATTCAATAAACGTCAGAGTGTACGGATCAGCTAGATCTTCATATAGATCATAAGAAATGCAACCTTTTTCATTTTGGCTTTTCTGTATGAGTTCTTCGGTAATTTTTAAAAAATCTTGTTTTTTATCTTTTCTTACCTTGTTTTTCGCTACTATCATTATCATTGTCTCTTCCTCCTGATCATTTGTTCATTATAACATTGCAATTTGAAGTATTTAATGTCGTATAATGTAGTATGTGGAACATTTTGAGCATAAGTCTCCAAAGAAATATTTAATATTCTGGATAACAGAATATGGGACATACTTTAGAAATGGGCTAAGAGGGACACCCTCTACATCTAAACATTGGATTGTCAATTAATGCTGGCATACCAAAGGAACAAGAAAATGGGTGTTTTCAACAACAAAAAACCCTTATACTGACAAAAAATACTTTGTTTAACGCAAATTCGATCAAGGTGCTAAAATGCCATCAGAAAAGTTTAAAATAATATGGGAGAATCAAAAAGGCAAATGTCCGTTTTGTAATCAACCGATGGACATTAGTGCTGATGCAGAAGAAAGACATCTACATCACATAAATGGAAATCATAAAGATAACAAAATCTCAAATTTAGTCTATGTACATGTACACTGCCATAGGCAATATCATGCTAATTATCCAAAATCCAAAAAAATAATAACTGTTGTCTGAAAAGGTTAATGGATGCTTGAGCTTTATAAGGAAAACTTTCACGTACAGTTCTTAGGCGAGAAAGACGGAGTAATCCCTCCGAATTAGCCGACTCAAAGATCGGTTCCATTGAACTCAACTCTACACATTTCATTGTAAATAAGAATATGAGATTTTATTTATATGATATCGTTTTTTGCTATATTTCCATGGAAAAGTGCAAAAAAGGAAACCGAGAGCGAATCTCGGTCAAATATTATTTATTTTCTGGTCAGAATGATACGTCTTCTATCTTGTCCAGGTAGAATATATCCGGTTTGGTAATAACACCTAAATCTTCCATTTTCTTTTTCAGTTCATCGGATTCGGTGAACTTGCGTGCGTTCTCAATATTATCCCACTCGAGAAGGATCACGAGGCTATTAGGGTCTTCTGATGTGCGGAAAAGCATTCCCCCTTTGGAACCGTACTCCTTTCGTGTGGCTTCGTGGTCATCAAATCCTAGTTTCCATTTAGAATAATCTTCTACTGTATGTTTTACAAGTAAATATGCCATTAATTATACTCCCATTATTCATCCGGTTTACCTGTATTTATTATTTTTCAATTAGACTAAATTTATTATTCATGTAATATATTGAATGGGATTATCTAAGGATGCTTTTCATTATGTGAAGCAGAACGCTAGATCCGAAAGTTATTTGCTTTGAATGTATATGTGAAGGATGGATCGCTAAGTGGTAAATTATTCGTATCCAATTATCGTTTCAAATGTTAATTTACCATGAAAATATTGGG
>NZ_JAUVEY010000123.1:0-6523 GCF_030594565.1 Methanococcoides sp. | reverse complement strand
ACAATTTTATGCCCTTCATAGAAGATAGTACCTGCAAGGACTGTCGGTAGCTCACCGGGCTGCCCGCCCAGCTTCACTCCGGCAATATTCACGATATTCTGTTCCTTCTGGAAACAGAACATACTGCCACCCACCATATCCTTTGGGACTGTCATCCTCTTCTTCACAACTTCCACAACAAAAGGACCTTCGCAATATGAACCGTCCTTTGAGCTGTATTCATCAACGATATTGTATATTTCATCAATATCAGTAAGCCCTATGCGGTCAATTATAGTAACCTGTTTCTGGAAACGTTCGATGGCATCCTTGCCGATGTTCTCCACAAAAGGAATGGCACCGTCCGAACCAATTATGCGACCATCATCATCGATGCCGTTCTTATGAAGTGCAATAAGCGTCTGTCCTGCAAGGTGACCTTTTGATTCATTGCCACACAGCAGCACATACCTTATATTGGAATTTGAGATAGTGTTTATGATGATCTTTTCCGCACCAAGGTTCTCGGTCTTGCAACTACCCCACATAGCAGCTTCTCCATACGGTTCCAATGAACTCGCAAGTGTGATAACAGCAATACAGGAATCCTCTTTACCGGATACACAATCCCCTTTTACAACAGGCCAGTCACAGGCAACAGTTTCTATGTAAACACCCCTTAATTCGATCCGTTCCTTTCGTTCTTCATGTCCACAAGAGCACTGGCAAGCATTATGGCTTTCGTATAATGGCCACCCACTCGGGAAGTATCCACGAAGACATGATCATCCATCAATACCGGCGCACCAATACCGTCCCCTCCGCCGAGGAAAACAAGTGTCCTGAAGATCAGGTTGCCGGTTATACCATCCGGAGCAAAGATAAAGTTCGCTTCCTTGATAGCATCTTCGATGAGTATTGTATAATGCTTTGCACATATACCGTTTTCCCGAAGCCGGGCTGCAAGGAAATCCCCATCTGCAAGGGTACGGTCGATCTTCTCGTGCCTGCCAAGATCTCCCATTCTGCCCCCTGAAAGTATGCCCACCACAGGCTCGATATCGAACCTGCGTATATGTTCGACACCAAGACGCACAAGGGTTATCTTGTCCGAAAGGTCATTTCCCTCATCGATACCGACAGGAGCAAGGAAGAACGGGACACCATCCGCACTTATCAGAAAAGCCATGCGATACAACTTATCTATGCCAAGGACATACTTAAGATGGGAAAGAGTGCCGGAAGCATTAGCAGTGCCTCTTACCGCAGCATCCACGGAACCGGAAGCAAGCAGATCACCAAGCACCATCTCAGGTTCATGGGTATTGATGATCTCAAGAAAAGTTCCCACAGAATCGATCTCCTTTTTATCCCCTACGAGAATAACGTGAGCATAACCTGAATTGTGGGCATTCTCGATACTGGAGATCATCTTTGCAGAAGGGTTCCGAACTCCTATGGCGACCTTTGCTACATTTGAAATAGCCCTTCTTCTGACAACATCCATAAGATCTTCTGTGCTGCTTTGCCGAGCCACGATACACCTGCCAGAAATGATATTAATTAGAATCAAAAAGAAATGCAAACATTAATTACTTTTCCCTTTTATGTAAGGTATGATCACAGATGGCAGAATCTATCGAATGGGTTGAAAAATACCGACCACGGTCCCTTACGGACATTGTAGGCAACAAAAAGTCTGTTGTGGATATGCGTGAATGGGCACAGTCATGGCTATCAGGAACGCCTGAAAAAAGAGCGGTCATACTGCATGGTCCTGCAGGTGTTGGAAAGACCTCTGCAGCACATGCACTTGCCAGGGACCTTGACTGGGAGACCATTGAACTTAACGCAAGTGACCAGAGGACAGCAGGCGTCATTGAAAGGGTCGCTGGTTCTGCATCAAAGATGAGCTCCCTTACAGGAACCACTGCAAAGAGACTTATCATACTTGATGAGGCCGATAATATCCACGGGAATGCCGACAGAGGAGGAACTCGGGCCATCGGCAACATTATAAAGAAGACAGATCACCCCATCGTGCTTATTGCCAACGATCTCTATGGACTTACACCTTCCATACGTTCACTCTGCATTGAACTCAAGTTCAATTCAGTACAGGGACGTTCCATGATACCGGCACTTAAGAGGATCTGTGTCGAAGAGAAGATAATGTGCGGTGTCGGAGTTCTTGAAAAGCTGGCGGAGAACGCCGGAGGGGACCTGCGAAGTGCCATTAAAGACCTTCAGGCAGTGGCAGTCGGAAGGGATGAGATACACATAGAGGATATCGCTACTTCCGAAAGGGATACAAAAGAGTCGATCTTCAAAGTGCTTGGAAAGATATTCAAGAACACAGACCCAAAGAAAGCACTGGAAGCTACCTATGGTCTTGATGAGACCCCTGAGAACCTTATCCACTGGATAGACGAGAACCTGCCTTTACAATATGGAACTGAAGAAGGCACAGAGGAAGACCTCATCACAGGATATGGGCATTTGGCCAAAGCGGACAGGTACCTCGGCCGTGTAAGAAAACGACAGAGCTACCGTCTATGGAGATATGCAGGTGCCCTTATGACATGCGGTACCGTTGTTTCAAAGACCCACGTTGGCCGCGGGTTCACAAAGTACCAGCCACCATCGTTCTGGCGAAAGATGGGACAATTAAGGGCAAAACGTGATATGAGAGATAATATCGCTTCAAAGATAGCGGACCATGCCAATAAATCCATGCGATATTCACGCACAGACCTTGCACACCTTTACGGCAGGATGCTGGAAGAAGACGAATATGCAGCAGATGTCACTTTCGATCTTGAACTGAGCATTGATGAGATGGTCTATCTCACGGGCAAGAAAAAGGTCACAAAGGACATACAGAGGATACATGACCTCGCACAGGCAAGACGACAGAGCCTTGGACGCGATGAAGGTCAGGCGTTCTTTGAGAAGAAGCCTAGAAAACAGACACCTGACAAGAAACAGATGGACCTGACACAGATGATCAACAGTGCACCTCAAGAGGACAAGGTCGAAAAGAAAGAGACCGAGAATGTACCTCCTGTAAAAAAGAGTGCATCAAAGCCTAAACCGCAAAAGACATTGTTCGACTTCTGAAATATAGCATTGCCCTTGCATTCGAGATCAAGTAAAAGAAGGGAATTTCAAGATATTGAGACACAAACTTAAAAGGTGTGTCAATATCAACGGTTTACTTTATCAGATAATCCATAAGAGCCCTTATTTAGTAAATTAATTTTTCAAAATAACTTGGCCACATTTGCTCATGACCCTACCTTAAAGGCTTCTTATCGAGCTTATTGTAAAGCTAAATATAGTTTGGTCAGAATAGATAGTAAGCTATATATGAAATAGGGACTGAACTTAACATACATAATTTATTTGGTGGTCGGGGGACACAGATGAAAATGCTAAAAGGACTATTAGCTGTGCTTTTAGCAACCAGACAATCTGTAAAAACTGTCCATTGAAGGTCAATTATATTTGATACCAGAGATGGTGTAAAAGTAAATAATTGCTAAATCAAAATTGGGGTAATGAATATGTTATACATGGAAATCAGTACATGGGAACCAGAGAAACGTGATCTGATACTTGAACACTTCAAAGAGATCAAAGTGCCTGCAGGAGTAAAGGTACACGATCAATGGGTAGATCTAACAGGATCTCGATATTTTATCTTATATGAGTGCGACGATGCGGAAGCTTTTGCAGCATTTAACCTTCCATGGTCAGATATTTGCTACATTGAAACTGTTCCTGTAATGAAATCAACCGATTTCATATCAGTAATGAGCAGAAAATACTAAGGCCAGATATCAAATATCGCTAAAAAATTAATAATGCATGAGATTCACCATGAAATTCAAAAGAATTTCATTTTTTTATATGGTGTAATTATTAAATCAAAATTGGGGAAATGAAAATGTTATACATGGAAATCAGTACCTGGGAACCAGAGAAACGTGATCTTATAGTTGAACACTTAAAAGAACTGAAGATGCCTGCAGGAATAAAGGTACACGATCAATGGGTCGATCTCACGGGAGGAAGATATTTTATCCTGTATGAATGTGAGGATGCAGAGACTTTTGCAAAATTCAACCTTCCATGGTCGGATGTGTGCTACATTGAAACTGTCCCTGTAATGAAATCAACCGAGTTCATATCACTGATGAGCAGAAAAAGCTGAGATCCGAGAGATGGTCAAAAGTAAATAATGCAAATGTGATCCAGGACGATATTGAAGCCAGTAATGGATCAATGAACATCAATTACACAGTAATAATGCCATGAGATCCTCTTGGATCTAATTTTTTATGGTATAATTGTTAAATTAAAAGTGGGGTAATTAATATGTTATATATGGAAATCAGTACTTGGGAACCAGAGAGTCGTGATCTCATACTTGAACACTTTAAAGAAATAAAAATGCCTGCAGGAATAAAGGTCCACAACCAATGGGTCGATCTCACGGGAGGCAGATTTTTTATCCTATATGAGTGCGACGATGCAGAGGCTTTTGCAACATTCAACCTCCCATGGTCGGATGTGTGCTACATTGAAACTGTTCCTGTAATGGGAGCAAACGAGTTCATGACAATAATGAGCAAAAGGAACTGAATCCCCTTTTTTCAGGGGATTATTTTTATTTCTTTTTCTTCCTTTCCTATGAATAATTTAATGGGGCCAATTGGGAATGCTTTTGTTGGATATCCGTAAGCAAAATTGCCTTCACTGTCTGAAACGATTGTTTGCGAAGCTTTAATCTTCAATAGAACATTTTCTGCACTTTCAGTTTCTCCATTTATGATTATATCATAGTTTCCTGAAGGAACATCTTTGTCAATGTATATCGCCCGCCCATTTTCAGCTTCTCTGTACTGCTTAAAAGGTATAAGCATTCGGACCGTGAAGGTCATGTTCCTGACATTATATGCCTCGACCCGGAATTCGTTTGGTATTGAATTTATCGCCACGTCATCGAACCTGTGTTCATACTTTTTATCATTAACAGGAATTGACATCTCGAAATTGACGTCTAATTTTATACTTTTTTCAGGTTTTGTTTTACCTGAGATCATTAGCTCCTCGCCTTGCTTTAATTGAATAGCAGATACATCCCATTCAATCAGATCTCCATGTGAGATTTCAGGAACTGGTCTATAGAACAATGAATTTATTTTTTTGATGAGCGTAAGGAATAGATTATAATCTTCTTTGATCGTAATGATCCCCCCATATACTAGTGATCCCCACAAGTACCTAAGATAATAATGTTCTGCATTTATATCTAAATGAATTTGTGACTTTAGATGCTGATCTTCCTTCAATTTTCAGGAAAAGTAGCCGAGGTATAGTAGAAAAGTTAAGACAAGGTTGTAATTACTTCTGGTTCCACCAAATTCCCCCATTGGCCTATACAATTACATTAAAATGTATACTATTTAGATTTATTGAGAAGTTGTCATTTTGAACATATTATCCTGATTTGACAGAACATAGATACGATAATTCATTCCTTGCATTTTGTTTTCCGCTTTGCAAAGTAGATCAAATGATTTTCATAGAGTTTGAAGAGTGTAAAACAAAGAGTCAGAAGAGTCAACAACCACCGGTTGAAACCAGTGGCATCCTGCTCACTATAGGTGAGATTTACTCTTTGTTACGGTTCCTTCTGTAGATTGCGAATGCTCCTGTTGGAATTATCAATCCTAGGATAAGGGTGATCAAATTGGGGGTGAGCATAGTTCGTTTAAGATGGCTTGCGTTATCCTCATATGAATGTTCGGGATCGGTGTCCATAACCTCAACACTTATCTGGGTATCCTTGTCTTCCATCCCTACAATGGCAAATGGTGAAAATGAGTCCGGTTCTGCCTGATAGTAGGCAATACTATCACGGGTCTCAATATATGTTGTTGGGACATTTTCCCATTTATCGGTTTCAGAGTTGTAATGCATAATGAAGACCCTGTGGGGTTCGATGTTGTTCTCTTCAAGCCATGCAGTATTTACATTGAACTCCAGCATTGCGTCCTTTATGTTCTTTGGAACGGCGAATCCTTCATAGCCCACCCAGATGTTCAGGTTCTTGTAAACAGTTCCTTGTGGTGTTTCTTTTACAAGTTCTGATGTTTGTTTAAGGACCTCTATGGTGATGGGTACACTTTTGGCCGTCACGCCGGATGTGAACTTTATGTAGGTAACAGGATTCGCAGTTCGTTCAAAATGATGTTCTACAGGTGTGCCGCTAAATACCCTCAGGTTAGCAAAATCGGTTGTCAGGACATTCTTTGCGTCTTTGTCAGGGCTTGTTCCGGCACCGCTTCCGCCAGAGCTACCACCTGAGCTGGAACTGTCGCTTGGGGTGCTTGCGTCATCGGACAAGGAGTTCAAGTGTATCGTCTTTGTCTCGCCATCGATGGTCAGTGTGAAATCCCCTTCTGGCATGGAAGTGGTCGAATACTTGAATTCGTAACGGCCTTCCTTTACCGGGATCTCGCTTGTTGCGGTGATC
>NZ_JAUVEY010000178.1:0-3440 GCF_030594565.1 Methanococcoides sp. | reverse complement strand
TAGGTCTGCAAACCAATGACCGATAATGAACGCAACGATGGCCAGCATACCTAAAAGATATTCTTGCAATATAATGGCACTTCCGGCAGTGAGCCACCATAAAATAAATGCAGGATTTAGAGCTGTGGTAAGGATGCCCGCAGACACCGGGCCTACTGAGCCTTTGAACTTTTTGGCAGATTCAGCGATATTGACATTTGAAACGCTTTTAGCACTTTTTAGAATAACAAGCCCAAAAAGGATCATTACAATACCACCCAATATTGACACGTAGGCAATGGTGGAGTCAGTTATGAAAGAAGAAGCTCCTGCAATGACCAATAGGATAACTGTCAGTTCTACCATTGAATGCCCAAGAAATACAAATGGACCTGTACGCCATCCTTTTTCGAGTGATATGCCAACAGTGGCGAACATCATTGGACCAGGAATTAGTGCAGCTGAGATCCCTATCGTAAATCCCAGTGCCAGAGCTTTGAGAAGTTCTATCATAACATCACCCTAAATAAAATAAATTATATAATATGACGATAAATATAATATATGCACTATGTATAATGCATGCCATATTAAGCTGTTGTCATCATTTTATAATGCTTTATGTTCGCATCTGCTTTATCTCCAATAATACCTTGTACAGACCAGCACTTGCTGGTATGGTCCATACGAGCGGCCAAAACCCATCACTGGCAGTTGAGAATAGCATAAATGCAGATACGCTGAATACAGCCAGCAACTGCGTTGCTTTTATCCTCTGTTCATCCAGTCTTTCTCCTGTCCTGTCACCGATACTAATGATAGTATCTCTGTTAGTGAACAGCGGAAGAGCAAGTAGGATCATAACAGTGAAGGCAACTATTTTCAATAGGGACATGTCCATGACCACATCAGTAATTTCGTGTATGAGAGCAAGACCAGAATAGAGGAGCAATAGTACTGCGGGTATGAGGTGACCTCTGTATGGCGAGGATAGTCTTCCGTCAAGGAAAAAACCAAGTGCTGAGATCGTCCCAAATACCCAGCTTAACTGATATGTAAGGAAAGCTCCAATGGAAAGAATGGCTAACGAGTCGATAATACCAGCCTTTGCACCTGTCGATCTGTTTACCAGTCTTAGTAACAATAAGAACCAAATTAAAGGAAAGATGGGGTGTAACCCGAAGATTATCACATGCGGCAGGGTCAATATGACCGGAATGAAAGCTGCCGACTCATGGTCAGGATCCATTTCCCTTGCAATCGCCCAGAGCAGGAATATTGTGATCCCTGCTTTTATGCCATAGACAAATGAGCTAGAAATTTCTTTGGTTATAATGAGATAGAATACAAGAGCTGAAATTGTTACAAGAGTTGCTAACTGGATTATCAGGCGATTATTTGGATATTCCAGGTCCAGTTTTCTACCAAGTGTAGTGATCTCATATTTATTCACATTATATATTGCCAGTTTTTGAATTATAAGGCTTCTGAATGTTACATCCTTTTTAATTCTCTACTGGCATCATTTTATATAGTATAGGCTTCAAAAAAGAGCTTCTATGGCAATGTCTAAAAAGGATATAGCAAGGAAAAGTGGCAAGAAAAAAGAGAAAATGGAAGGACTTGAAGCAAAGGCATCCTCAGGCGATGCTTCTGCAAAGAAGAAACTTGCAAAACTAAAGAAGAAGTGATTCTCTTTTTTTCAGAATTATTGAGTAGATGGCATATTAGAACGATCTTACTGCCATCCTCTTTTTCTGATATTCATCTCTGTTCTAAACAATATCTTATCGTTTGATTTTACATCTTCCTACTATATTAAGCACCATTTGCACGTTTTTTCTCTTATCCCTCATTTTCCAGCGTGGGAAAAGAGAGTTATCTTGACTTCACGGACAGCGGGGTTTGCCCTTACTATTTTATTCGTTTGAATGGTGTTCCAATATAAATTGAAACGTTGCTTTTAAGTTATCTTAAGTTTCATCTTTATTCGCCGTTCTGGTAAATATCAGAACAGTAATACAAAAAATATATGGATGTGGATCGAAATGAGAATGTTAGAAGAATTTTATCCAGAATTCACGGAAAAGCTGGATGAGATCGATAATTTGTATGCTGAAAATCGAACGATAGATGAGAAAACATACCAGTTCATCTGTTTTGCCCTTTCCATCAAGGCAAGGTCAAAGCCATGTGTCCTTAAGCACTTTAAAGGCGCACTGGAAGCAGGAGCTACAGTCAAAGAATTATCCTACATATTTGCTCTTGTGATGAGAGAAGCAGCAGGTGCGGATGACTGTTGGACACATGATGTCCTGGGAGACTGGAAAGAGATTCTGAAAGGAAATATTTCCTGTAGCTGCTGTGGTGATGAAGATTGAGGGTCATATAACCCTCGCATTTCATTATTTTTTGATCTGTTTGTTGTGTCTCATTTTCTGTAGGTATTTTTCCAGTTCTATCAAAAAGAATATGGAACTTGCAATTATTATTATCACAACCCAATCAATAAGCCTGATAGGACTTGTTCTCAGGATCATGTTCATCGTAGGGTTGTAAGTAATGAACATCTGCAAACCGATCACTATCGAGATCCCAAGAAGCATATATCTATTTGAGAACATTTGTCCGAAAACGTTCTCATGGATCGATTTGCAATTGAAAAGGTAGAATATCTCGAAAAATACGATAGTATTCAACGCTATTGTTTGTGAAGTACTGATATCCATGCCATTATTGATATTGAAGATGTATAGCAGGAAAGTAGCAGTGACCATTAGTAATGCAACAGTTATTATCCTTCGTTTGATAACTGGAAGAAGCAGTGGCTCTTTTTGTGGCCTTGGTGGTCTATTAAGAAGTCTTTTCTCCATCGGTTCGACCGTCATAGAAACTCCAAGCCCCAATGCTGTTACGGTATTGATCCACAGGATGTGTAATGGCAATAGTGGCGGAGCCGCGAATCCCAGTAGAACAGCAGCTAAAATCGCCAATCCTTCTGCAGCGTTCGTGGGTAATGTCCAGAGGATCACTTTCTGTATCTTGCCATAGACATCCCTGCCTTCTTCTACCGCATTCACAATGGATGAAAAATTATCATCAGTAAGAACCATGTCCGCTGCTTCTTTTGCAACTTCGGTCCCTGATCGGCCCATTGCAACCCCGATGTCAGCATTTTCAAGTGCAGGCGCATCATTGATACCGTCCCCTGTAACTGCGACAACTTCGCCTTCCTGTTTTAATAACCCGACTATCCTGGATTTATCTTCAGGGGATGTCCTTGCAAAAACAGAGACTGACCTTAATGCTTCTATCAGCTCTTCATCGGTCATTGTTTCAATATCACTGCCCGACAATGCTCCTTCTGTACGGATTCCAAGCTGTCTTGCAATGGTGTGAGCGGTTTTGATATGGTCGCCCGTGATCATGATAACTCTGATGCCTGCATTATTACATTTGAA
>NZ_JAUVEY010000058.1:0-12514 GCF_030594565.1 Methanococcoides sp. | reverse complement strand
ATGGTGAGGGCAATTTGCTCATTTCCAGCGGACTGCTCGGTAACACTGAAGCCAGCAAGATCAATACGGACTGGGGAGTTACTACTGCAACGGATGTGCAGGAATCCACGCCTGGATTTGGGGCAGTGTTTGCTTTTGTGGGATTGATTGCGGTTATATGTATGGTTCGGTTCAGTAGAAGGTTGTAGAGTTGATGCTATATGATAGGTAACAATTTCTTGTTCGGGCTGGTCATAACTGCGATCTTACTGACCTGTGTGCCAGCATCAGCATCATCCTACACGCTTGATGTATTCGGTAATGCGAATGAAGATGAGACCATAGACCTGAAAGATGTTGAATATACCGCATCCGTCGTTCTGGGACTTGATGATCAAACACAACTTGCAGATGCGAAGTACGATGGCGAGATCGATATCCTTGATGTGACGCAGATCGAGCTGATCATGCTTGGGCAGGAGAAGGAACTAACACTACTTGACATGATAGACAGAACAGTGACGATCCCAAGACCTATAAACAGGGTTGTAACAATAAGCGACGGTCTGGTGGAGAGCACTATGATCGTATTCGGTGTGGAGGAAACACTGGTCGGTCTTGGAAGCAGTTGTGTTGGGAGGGAGAGTTATGAATATACGTATACCACAACATCAGGCGATGAATTCACCTATTCCGGTGGAAAAAACACTGCAGCAGTGTTATGTCCGGAACTTACGGATCTGCCAGTGTTTGCTCAAAGTAGAACTGGAATGAACTATGAAACACTGGCTGGGCTCAACCCTGATATCGTAATCCTGATAGCAGGAAGCTGCACCTGTGGGTGTTCTGAGACCGATGAGAACACAATGAAAAGTATTGAGATGATAGAGAGCCTAGGCATACTAGTCGTTGTGCTATCCACTCCAAACTGCTGCGACGCTGACATTGGCGCGGTATATGAAAGTATATACATTATTGGCGGAGTATTTAGCAAGTGGGGCGAGGCAGAAGATCTTGCCAATATCATTGAGGGTGAAATCGAGTTCATCAAAGACAGGACAGAGGACATCTCTGACGATGAAAAACCAAGGGTATTGTCCCTTAGTTTGATGACATTATATGGAGGCGGAGCAACCGTTGGCAGCGTAACTGGAACAGATATGATCGAATCTATCTTCCTCGATGAGATCGTCAATGCAAAGAACGCTTTTGATGGTATTGGAAAGCCTTCAATGTCCGCGGAACAGATTCTTGCCATAGATCCGGATGTGATGATACTTCCTACTTGTCGGGGTTATCATCCTGCAAGAGAGGTCTATGAAGGCGAATCACTTACGGAACTTCAGGATATGAGGGTGGTACAGGAGAAGCAGATATATTCCCTCCCATGGACGCCGTGCAGATGCGGTGAACGGCTTGAGTTCCCAATAGACCTGATGATCGAGGCGAAAGCCTGTTATCCGGACCGGTTCTCAGATGTAACTGTCAGTGATTGGGTGATAGACTTTTACATGAAGGTATATGGTGTGGACGAAGACACGGCTGAGGAACTCAGATCAGCCCAGTGGCTGGATTGGATGACAGAAGAGGATTTTTAAAAGATACCTCTTCTTTATTTATTTTTATTTAGGAAAATAAAGGAGATGTGAAAGAGAGTGATGAATGGAGACACCTTTAAAGCTAAAAGCACAGGCATAGTATTTTCAAACAAAACCAAGATAACATTTGTCATAGCTCTGCTCGTATCCCTGATAGTCGTAATAGCAATAACAATAACGCGTGGTGCGTATAATGTGCCTATAGTAGCAGTGTACGAAGTGATACTTGACAATTTAAACCTCGCAGACCAATCAAATCGTCTGTATGATACCATTGTATGGAATATAAGGGTGCCACGCATACTACTTGCAATAGCAGTTGGGATAGCACTTGGAACCTCTGGTGCTGTCTATCAGGGCACATTCAGAAACCCATTGGTTGAACCATTCATTCTTGGGGTTTCTGCTGGCGCTGCATTTGGTGCAGCACTATCCATCGTGTATCCGCAGTACCTGTTCTCGGTCCAGATTTCAGCCTGTATCTTCGGTATGGTCGCGGTTTTTGGCGCATATTCACTGGCAAGGGTTAGAGGGGAAACACCACTTGTAACTTTGATCCTAGCTGGTGTTATTCTTGGTTCAATATTCATGTCAGGAGTATCCATATTGAAGTATATTTCAGCAGATACACAACTTCGAGAGATCGTCTTCTGGATGATGGGGGGATTTTATTATGCGGACTGGGACATTGTATGGAAGGTTGTTCCTGCGATCATTATCTGCTCGGTTGTACTATGCTTGCTTGGATGGAAATTAAATGTACTATCGATGGGCGAAGAAGAGGCAAAGATGCTTGGTATAAATACGGAGAGAACAAAAATAATTCTTATCACACTTGCAACGTTTGTAACCGCCATATCAGTCTCTGCTGTCGGGATCATTGCATGGGTAGGTTTGATGATGCCGCATGCTGCTCGTTTAGTTATAGGTCCTGATCACAGGTTCCTGATACCATCTGCAGCTATCATGGGTGCAATATTTCTGGTCATCTGTGATACACTCGCAAGAACCCTAACAACAGCAGAGATTCCTGTGGGAATTATAACTTCACTACTTGGAGCGCCGTACCTGATCTATCTGTTAAGAACAAAGAAAAATATATTTTTTGGGTGATTTAAGATGTTGAAAGTGGAAAATCTACATTTTGAATATAGTGGGTTTAAAGTATTGGAGGATATATCATTCGATGTGGAAAAAGGACAATTGTGTGCGTTATTTGGACCCAATGGCACTGGAAAAACGACTTTGCTCAAATGCATAGCAAAATTACTCAATTATGGAAAAGGTAATGTGTTCGTAGAGAATGAAAATATTAACAAAATGAAAGCGGCGGAGCTCGCAAAATTGATCGCTTATGTGCCGCAAGAGCACAAACCACCATTTCCATATCTGGTTAAAGAGGTTGTCTTGATGGGAAGGACTCCATATATGAGGGGTGTGTTTGGTCCATCAGAGAATGATACCAGAGCTGCGGTAGAAGCAATAGAGATGATCGGTATTGCCGATATTGCTGATAGACCATACACTGCCCTGAGTGGAGGACAAAGACAGCTTGTTCTTCTGGCAAGAGCAATGGCGCAGGGAACAAAGCTCCTGCTTCTGGACGAACCTACATCCAATCTCGATTTTCAAAATCAGATCAAGATATGGCGCATCGTTAAAGAGCTTACAAAAAAGGGCGTCACTGCACTGACCTGTACACATGACCCTAATCATGTTATGTGGTTCTGTGATAAGGCGATTGTGCTGGGATCTCGTGGTATTGTTGCTAATGGAAATCCGGCAATGGCTCTAACTGAGACGACTTTAAATGAGATTTACGGAGATGTTTGTGATGTTATAAAATTTGGTGATACCCGGATGATTGTACCGGCAGAAATGGAGAAGAATATCTAAAACGCATAATCGTTCTAAGGGAGGTTATCTGGTTTTTACAAATGCTTTGCAAAAACAATGGAAGCAATGACACTAATGTCAATTATATCTACAATATAAAAAGAATAAAGATGATAACATGAGATTAAAACCAATTGTAATTACAATAATTGCAAGCCTGTTGCTGTTAACACCATCGGCTTTTGCATCCGACTATACACTTGGCATCTTTGGCAATGCAAACGAGGATGACACCATAGACCTGAAAGATGTTGAATATACTGCATCCATCGTTCTGGGTCTTGATGACAAAACACAACTTGCAGATGCGAAGTACGATGGCGAGATCGATATCCTTGATGTGACGCATGTCGAGCTGATCATACTCGGGAGGGAGAAGGAACTAACACTAATCGATTCTGGCGATAGGACAGTAACTGTGAACAAGCCGGTTGAGAGTACTGTCATATGCTTCCCTCACGTTCTTGAAACATTACGGTCGCTTAAAGTGCCGATGGACAGTATAGCCGGTATAGCAAGACACTACCCGGAGTACGATCCGGGTTTTTTCCCCGAGGTCAGCGATGTACCAGATGTTGGAGATAGGTGGACCCCGGATGTTGAGGTGATATTAACTATAAAACCGGATGTTGTTATTTTTACTGCGCTGTCTGCATATGCAGATACGACAAAAACGGTCAATGCACTTGAATCGGCTGATATCAGGGTGTTATGTTTTAACCTCAATACACTGGAGTCATATCCGGAAGAAGTAGAAAAACTTGGATATGTGTTTAACAGGCAGGATGACGCCGCAGAATTCCTTAACTGGCGTGAGAATATTCTTAGTTCGATCAAGGAGAGAGTGAAGAATATTCCAGAGGAAGACAGACCAAGAGTGTATTTCGAGGCAGCTTCAAAAGATGGCAGTTATAATATTTATGGAAAGTATGCATATATCGCAATGACTGGAGGCACGGATATCTTTTCAGATCAGCCCGGACAGTATATGACTGTGGATCCAGAAGCAATTGCAGACCGAAATCCCGAAATTATAGTTAGGGTAGATGGGACCGCCGGTGGTTATGATCTGAATGCGGCCGATACATCCGAAATCGAAAAAGCAAGAATGGATGTCATGAACCGGGATATATTGCAGCATGTGTCTGCGGTAAGAGAAGAAAATGTTCATGTGATCACTGTTCACCTGTTATCGTTCTTTGGTGATAGCGGATGCAGAAACTTCCTCCAGATCCCATACCAGGCAAAATGGTTCCATCCCGAACTCTTTGAGGATCTGGATCCGGAGGCGATACATCAGGAATATTTAACAAGATTCCAGGGGCTGGACATTGATCTGAATGAGAAAGGTGTATTCGTATATCCAACAGTGTAGGAGAGTTGTTGTAATTAACTAAAATGGAGTTTGATCTACATGAAAATGAGTAATGAGATACAGGATATGATAAACGAGAATGTGGTCCACCTGGCAACTACATCCGGGAATGGTAAACCGAATGTGGTTCCGGTGGGCGGTATACGGGCAATAAATGATAGCGAGTTACTGATCGTTGATGTCTTATTCGACAAGACAAAAAAGAATCTGCTTGAGAACCCAAACGTTGCAATTGCGGTCGAGGTGCTAGGAAAAGAAGCACCGCGTGGCTATCAGCTTAAAGGGCGGGCAGCGGTCCACACAGAAGGCAAGTTCTTTGAAGAGGTAGGGAAGATGGTGGAAAAGATGCGTGAAAAGCGCCCCAACCATCTGCACCTCGCAGTAAAATCCGCAGTTCACGTAGAAGTGGATGAGATATATTCGACAGTTCTCAAGAAAGAGGGGGAATGAGATGAAAGTGCTGGATATGGATCCTAAAATAAGTTCAGAGTCGCTGGACAGAATGATAAAAGGCTGTGACGGATCGAGAATTTTATTTACCGCTCTTGATTTCAACCTCTTTGACCTGCTTGACGGGTCAATGACAGCAGAGGAAATTTCCTCAAAGATCGAGACCGATGTCTCCATGACCGGTAAGTTCCTGAATACCCTGGTGGCAATGCAGCTTCTCGTAAAGCGTGACGGCAAATATGTCAATACCGAGCTTGCCTCGACCTTTCTTAGGAAAAGCAGCCCGTTCTATCAGGGTCATATACTCAGGCTTTCAGGAAACACTCGTGACTGGTTGAGATTGAACTCAATACTGAAAGGTGATGTACCAGAAGAGGATGATAGAAGTTTTGAAGATGTCTTTGATCCCAGTTTCATTCTTGCCATGGCTGAAGGTTCAATGCGAGGAGGTCTTCATCGAACCGTGAATGAAGTGTCAAAGCTTCCTGAGTTCAAAAAGGCAAGAAAGCTTCTTGATCTCGGAGGTGGGCACGGTCTCTATGCAATAGCATTTGCCCAGATGAATCCGGATCTCGATGCCGTAGTGTTTGACCTGCCGCATGTGACAGAGGTTACAAAAGAGTTCATTGGCCGGTATGGTATGAACGAAAGGGTTGGTGTTATTGGTGGAAATTTTCTAGAAGGTGAGATCAAGAATGTGAGTGAGTGTGATATCATATTCGCATCTGATGCTCTTTATTGTAAGCCTGATGTACTTGCAGGAGTTTTGAAAAAGATATATGGTGCACTGAACGACGGCGGTTCGGTCATTCTTAAGCACTGGATTTTGAATGATGATCGTACTGCACCTGCCACATCAGTGTTTTTCGATCTTATGCTGTCCCTGCGGGGTGACTGGCATCACATCTACACAGAAAATGAGTACATTGAACTGTTGCAGGAAGCTGGATTTTCTAATATCCGTACTCTGGACATATCATCACAGGCAAGTCCGTCTGTAATCGTTATGGCAACTAAGGAGGCATAGGAACATGAGTGAGAACATAAACTGGAACAAGATGTGGATGGAGGCGATGAAAAATGCTTCATGGAGAAAGCGGCGCGGGGATATGACTGAGTTCTGGGATGAAAGAGCCAAACATTATAATGAATCAATAAAGCAGAATGACCGTCCTGCACGGGTAATATCAAAATTGGATATTGATTCGGAGTATAGTGTGCTTGATATTGGTGCAGGACCGGGTACGCTTACAATCCCGCTTGCAAAGATCGTAAAACATGTGACGGTTGTAGAACCATCAAGCGGAATGCTTGCCTGTCTGGGAGAGAATGCGGCAAATGAAGGCCTGGAGAATATAACCTGCATTAACAAGAAATGGGAAGATGTTTACCCGGGAGAGGATCTTGGTGAATATGATGTTGTGATTGCATCATACTCACTTTCAATGCTGGATATGGCGGCAGCACTTTCAAAGATGGATACGGTTGCAAGACGGAGCGTTCACCTGTTCACCTTTACGGGGGATCGTATGTGGGACTACACCGATCTCTGGCCGGAATTATACGGTGAGAAATATCGGGCCGGACCTGATTACATCTATCTCTACAATATCCTCTATCAGATCGGCATCCAGGCGGATGTTGAGATATCATCTACCGAACATAAGCAGCGTTTTTCAAATCTGGAAGAGGCTGTTGAACAGTGGAAGAAGAATCTTGATATATCGACGCCGGAGGCAGAGGATGTGATAAGATCATACCTATCTGAGAAGTTGATCCGGGAAGATGAATCACTGTGGTCAAAGAATACGATGAAATCGGTCTCAATATGCTGGAGAAAATAGCCCAATGTTGGATAAAAACTAAAGGAGTGTGAATGACAATGAAAATTGAAATTAAAAATATTCATGAAGCCGAAGGTCTTAAGACCCCGGAGGGTTTGATGAAACCGTTGATATTCGGCGAGAGGCTGGGGGTCATACATCTTGAGGTCCCGGCAGGTCTTGAAGTCATGCCACATGCCCACACTACAGAAGGTGTATTATATTGTCTATGCGGCGAGCTGGATGTTATATCTGATGATGAGACCGTGATCCTGGGCAGCGAAACTGCAATGCTGGTGCCGCCTAATACGGAAATTGGTATTAAGAACCGATCGAACGCACCAGTAAATGCACTATTGATCTCATCTCCACCACCTGTAAAATCGGTTGAAGAACTTAAAGGCCTTTTGAAGTCGCATGAGAGTGGATCACGGAGTTGATACTGTATGACAGGTAACCGATTTTTGCTTGTTTCGGTCATAACTGCGATCTTACTTACCTGCGTGCCAGCATCGGCATCAGAGGACTATACGCTTGGTATCTTCGGGAACGCGAATGAGGATGACACTATAGACATGGAAGATATGGAATATGCTGAACGAATTGTTCTGGGACTTGATGACCAGACACAACTTGCAGATGCGAAGTACGATGGCGAGATCGATATCCTTGATATAACCCAGATCGAGCTGATCATGCATGAGAAGGAGAAGGAACTTACGCTCATGGGGTTGGAGAAGCAGTAACCGTCAACAAGCCAGTAGAACGGATCGTAATCTACTATATGGATTCTGCTGAACTGATACGGATACTCGATGCAAAGAATAAGGTCGTGGGTGTTACCAATGGTATAACACAAAATGAAAACCAATTCCCTGAACTCAGCAAGCGATCATTTGTTGGAAAAGTGTGCCCAGGGGAGCCGGACTATGAAGCGATACTTGAGCTGCATGCCGATGTTTTACTGACATTTTATTATAATGAAGCTGAAACAGAGAAGATGAGGGAAAAACTCCCGGGAGTCGCGGTTATTTTTTCGGGTATATATTATCCTGATCTATCTGACCCAGAAGGATCGCGATTCACAGATGGTGTGAGAAAACTAGGATATATCCTTGATAGGGAAAATGAGGCTGAAGAGTACGTCAAATGGCGTATTGGTTGGATAGATGAGATAAAATCTCGAACAGAGGGACTTTCGGAAGACGAGAAACCAAGAGTGTTCGCGGGTGGGCGCCTCAAGCCGGAATCTTCGACATACAGAGCGTATACCAAGATCGACACATTTACACAAATGTGCACCATGGCCGGGGGAAAAAACATAGCAGAGGATCTCCCTGAATTTGTTCAGCATGGTATGTATTATGTAACACTCGATCCTGAATGGGTGGTTGAGCAAGATCCTGAATTCATCTTCGCACATGATGCACGCACACCTTACGGTTATGATATGGACGATCTAACAACAATGAAGGAGGAAAGCGATGCGTTCATGAATCGTCCTGAGTTGGTTAACGTCGCCGCAGTGAAGACTGGAAATGTTTACATACTGAATGGTATTTTTAGAAATGACGTATCAGGCGGCGTCATAGGTGCTGTATACATGGCAAAAATTTTGCATCCAGATCTCTTCGAAGATTTAGATCCAGAGACGATACATCAAGAATACCTGACCATGCAGCATTTTGACTACGATTTAGATGAACATGGCACATTTGTGTATCCACCGATAGAAGTCAATGGTGGCTTAGCAGGGATACCTGACCGATATAGAGATGGAACATGAATGAACAGAATAAAGAAATAAGTTTATTGGAGGAAGTTTTTTCTCCCACAAAAACAAAAGGAAGTGCGCGAGAAAAATCTCCCTCCGGTCGATTTAACTCGGACTATATATTTATAAAATATATACTAGAACAAAATGTTGCAAGAACACAAACAAGAACCTGAAAATGGCAGAACTCCAGAAAGGATGATATATTGAGATACACAATAGAAACTCACGACCTGACAAAGAGGTTCACATTGCAGAAGGGATTTACCGACTTTTTCCTGCATCCATTCAGAAAGGATGAGGTAACAGCCGTTGAAGAAGTGAACATTAAGATCAAAAATGGCGAGTTGTTCGGCGTTCTCGGACCGAATGGTGCTGGCAAGACCACGCTCATAAAGATGCTATGCACGCTGATTACCCCCACAGAAGGAACCGCTTATGTAAATGGGTATGACATTGCAAAGGATAGTGGGAAGGTGAGGGAGTCAATTGGTTTTATCACCGCAGATGAGCGAAGTTTCTACTGGAGACTTACCGGGCGACAGAATCTTAAGTTCTTCGCCAGTCTTCATAATTTTTATTCACAGGATGCCGAAAAAAGGATAGATGATCTATTAAGTCTTGTTGGGTTAGAGAATAGGGCAGATGATAGGTTTTTGAGTTATTCTGCTGGAATGAAACAACGGATGGCTATTGCACGCGGATTGCTGAACGATCCGGAGGTTTTATTCATGGATGAGCCAACCAAGGCCCTGGACCCGGGAGCGGCACAGAATTTAAGGGAATTTATCAAAGATCGTATTGTAAAGGAGCAGGAACAAACCGTTTTTCTATCTACACACCACCTTGGCGAGGCAGAACAGTTGTGTGACAGGATTATGATAATCGATGAAAGTAAAATAAAAGTTATTGGAACTATAGAAGAACTGAAAAATGATTTGCACAAACCCAATCCCACATTGGATGATGTGTTTGTACATCACACTGGCAAAGAGTTCAAGGAAGAAGCGCCAAAACAGGTTGACTTGGGACGTAGGGGGAAGGTGCATGGGAGATATGGAGGCAGAATGAGGGGAATGAGATTTTGATATACAAAAAAGCGTATTCCTTCGTAATAAGAGATCTGATACTTGCAACAAGCTATAAATTCGAGTTCTTACTGAGATTTTTCTTCATGCTCTTCTCGATTTTAACCTTTTACTTCGTTTCCAAACTGGTCGGGGGTGCTGGAACGGTGCATCTTGAGCCTTATGGCGGGGACTATTTTTCCTTTGTGTTGATAGGCATAGCCTTTTCAGGGTATCTGATGACCACGCTCAGGAGTTTTTCAGAGAGCATCAGGGGTGAGCAGATGATGGGTACACTGGAAGCGATGCTTGTCACTCCGACCGATAGCTCGGCAATAGTAACGCTATCATCTCTCTGGAGTTTTATTTTCATGTCTTTCAGAGTTTTGATGTATCTTGTGATCGGTATTCTTCTGGGAGTAGATATGAGCAATGCAAATGTTCCGGCTGCTCTGATAATCCTCGTTCTAACGATAATATGCTTCGGCAGCATCGGCATACTCTCTGCAAGTTTCATCATGGTGCTCAAGAGAGGCGATCCGATAAACATGTTTTTTATGAGCACATCGGAACTCTTTGGCGGAGTGCTCTTTCCAATCTCGGTCTTGCCTGAGTGGCTCCAGACAATCTCGTATCTTTTACCGATCACATACTCACTCAGTGGCATGCGGCATGCGCTTCTGCAGGGGTACTCGCTTTCAGACCTGATTCCGGAAATAATCCCTCTTGCTATATTCTCGGTTGTGCTGGTGCCTTTGGGTTTGTTCTCATTCAGGTACGCGGTCAAGAGAGCAAAGATGGATGGGAGCCTTGTTCAGTATTAGTTTGATTACCAGATCGTTGTGGTGAATGTATGTCATCTTATGTCAAAAACACAATATATATATAAAACATTGGTTAGTACAATCTGTTCTATTCGTATGAATATATAAGAATCGTGCTATGTTTAATAATAAAAACGAATGAACTCAACTACTTAGATTAGCAATGTTGTGAGATTATCCCCTCTCGATTTGTATATGTTTGTGTACAGAAGAGATATATATATATAAATAACAATTTATTATTTAAAAGGTGATTAAATGGAAAAAAAATTCCCTATTAGTTTTAAGAAAAGTAGCCTGATTTGCATCTGCTTTGCTGCGTTCCTTATCGTATTTGCAGCAGTTCCTGCCCATGCTCAGCAAACAACGGTTAGTTTAAAGACTCCGGAAATGGTGAAAGGAAATACGGTTTATGCTACAGTAGAAATAATCAATGTTACTAACCTTGATGCAGGTCAGTTTGACCTATCGTTCAATTCAAGTGTTCTAAAAGTTCTCAATGTCGAGGATGGAAGCATTGAGGGAACGAAGATACCCGTACAGTGGCATTCCATTGATGATGGCACGGTCAGGGTGATCTTCAACCTGAAAGGTGTTACCGGAACAAGCGGTTCGGGACAAATTGCAAAGATCGGGTTTGAAGTGATAGGTGATGGTGAAGGCGATCTACTCATTTCCGATGGACTGCTCGGTAACACCGAAGCTAACCGGATCAATGCGGACTGGGGAGTTACTGCTGCGTCAGATGTACATCAATCCACGCCTGGATTTGGGGCAGTGTTTGCTCTTGTGGTTTTGATCGCGGTTTTCTGTATGGTTCGGTTTAATAGGAGTTGATGCTATATGACAGGTAACAAATTCTTGTTCGGGCTGGTCATAACTGCAATTTTACTAGTCAGTGTGCCAGTATCGGCATCTGGGGAATATACGCTTGGTATCTTCGGGAACTCGAATGAAGATAACACAATAAACATAGAAGATGTGGAATATACCGAGCGTATAATTCTGGGACTCAATGACCAGACACAACTTGCAGATGCCAGATATGATGATACGATCAATATGCTGGATGTAACTAAGATTGAGCTGATCAATCTTGGAAAAGAGAAAGATATCACGCTGATCGATGGCGTTGGCAGATGTGTTAACGTAAAGATGCCAGTGGAAAATATCATTCCCACTGATTACCGTACTACTGAAACCCTGTTGGCGGTAGGAGCAAAAAATATGATAGTAGGGGTTGATCGAGCATTCCATGAGCGTATGTCAGAGTTTGGTCTCTCAGATGTTCCTGAGGTATCCATGCATGGCAAATTTGTTGATTATGAAATGGTACTGATGCTTGAGCCCGATCTAGTTATATTACCTCTCTGGCAGGTGGATAATGCTGACACTATAACCGAAAACCTTCCTAACACTGCTGTGGCTGTAATGGGTCTCACCGCTCGAAAAAGCATAGTTTCTGACTTAACAACTATGGGTGTGCTCCTGGGAAAGGAGAAAGAGGCAGATGAGCTTATTAGCTGGATCCGGAACTATGATAACATCATTGAAGAACGCACTGAAGACTTGAAACTAGATGAAATGCGTATCCTCTTCAAATTAAATGGTAAATAGGAAAATCTGTTTTTACGGAATCTGTGACAATATATCCTTTTTTCGAATAAAAACAAAGCAATAGCCATTATGTAAATAGAAATATAGATATATGATAATAATTATTATGGT